>NZ_JBNHEP010000092.1:0-1005 GCF_050015995.1 Dapis brunnea BLCC-M229
TATTTGTCTGATTCTCTGAAATTAAATTTTCATTGCTAGGAAGGTTGGCAGACTTTAATTTTTGAGTAGTAGATTTATCGTCTAAAGCGATATTTGTCTCGGATAAAGTTTCTTCAGTGGGGTTAGTTTCAGCCAAAATATTTAGGGAAATATTTGTCTGATTCTTCCCAATTAAATTTTTATTGGCAGGACGGTTGGCAGACTTCAACTTTTGATTAATAGATTTATCGTCTAAAGCGATATTTGTCTCGGATAAAGTTTCTTCAGTGGGATTAGTTTCAGTCAAAACATTTGTCTGATTCTGGCAAATCAAATTTTCATTGGCAGGACGGTTGGCAGACTTCAACTTTTGATTAATAGATTTATCGTCTAAAGCGATATTTGTCTCGGATAAAATTTCGTCACTGGAAATTTGAGGAAAAATATTTAGGAGAACATTTGTCTGATTCTGTGAAATTAAATTTTTCTTGCCAGGAAGGTTTGGAGACTTTAACTTTTGAGTAATATATTTATCCCCTAAACCAATATTTGTCTCGGATAAAGTTTCTTCAGTGAGGTTAGTTTCAGTCAAAATATTTAGGGAAATATTTGTCTGATTCTTCCCAATTAAATTTTCATTGGCAGGAAAGTTGGCAGACTTCAACTTTTGAGCAATATATTTATCGTCTAAAGCAATATTTGTCTCGGATAAAATTTCGTCACTGGAAATTTGAGGAAAAATATTTAGGAGAACATTTGTCTGATTCTGTGAAATTAAATTTTTCTTGCCAGGAAGGTTTGGAGACTTTAACTTTTGAGTAATATATTTATCCCCTAAACCAATATTTGTCTCGGATAGAGTTTCTTCAGTGGGGTTAGTTTCAGTCAAAATATTTGTCTGATTCTGGCAAATCAAATTTTCATTGGCAGGAAGGTTTACAGACTTTAACTTTTGAGTAATAGATTTATGTCCTAAACCAATATTTGTCTCGGATAGAGTTTCTTCAGTGGGGTTAGTTTCAGTCA
>NZ_JBNHEP010000093.1:0-1816 GCF_050015995.1 Dapis brunnea BLCC-M229
TTAGATGTAGAGATTCGTTGTAATATTCAAGTGCTTTTTGTTTTTCTCCTAAAGCTGAGTACACAAAGCCAATATTATTGAGAGTGCTAGCAACACCAGCTCGATCTCCCACTTGTCGCAATAGAGTCAGGGATTGGTCGTAGTATGAGAGTGCTGTTTGTTTTTCTCCTAAGTCATCGTAGACAGCACCAATATTATTGAGAGTATCTGCTTCCCCACCTTTGTCACCTACTTGCTGAAGTATAGGTAAAGCTTGTTGGTAGTAATTTAGTGCTGTTTGTTTTTCTCCTAAACCAGAATAGACGCCTCCAATATTATTGAGAGCGATCGCTTCCCCAGCTTTGTCGCCTACTTGCTGAAGTATAGGTAATGCTTGTTGGTAGTAATTGAGTGCTTTTTGGTTTTCTCCTAAGTCATTGTAGACAAGTCCAATATTACTGAGAGTTTTTGCTTCTCCATGCAGAAGACCTACTTGCTGAAATAGAGGTAAAGCTTGTTGGTAGTAATTGAGAGCAATTTGTTTTTCTCCTAAAGCTGAGTAGACACCGCCAATATTATTAAGAGAGTTAGCAACACCAGCTCGATCCCCCACTTGTCGCCTTAGAGGTAGCGATTTATTGTAGTATTCGAGTGCCTTTTGGTTTTCTCCTAAAACTGAGTAGACACCGCCAATATTATTGAGAGTGTTTGCTTCTCCACCTCGATTGCCTACTTGCTGATATAGAGGTAAAGCTTGTTGGTAGTATTCGAGGGCTTTTTGGTTTTCTCCTAAAGCTGAGTAGACAAGTCCAATATTATTGAGAGTGGTAGCAATGCCAGCTTTCTCCCCCACCTCTCGCAATAGAGTCAGGGATTGATTGTAGTATTCGAGTGCCTTTTGTGGTTTTCCTAAGTCATTGTAGACTTTGCCAATATTATTGAGAGTAGTAGCTTCCTGTGTTTTATTCCCCATTTCTCGCCTTAGAAGAAGGGATTGATTGTAGTATTCAAGTGCCTTTTGTTGTTCTCCTAAAGCTGAGTAGACACCGCCAATATTATTGAGAGTGGTAGCAACGCCAGCTTTCTCCCCCACCTGTCGCCATAGAGGTAGGGATTGGTCGTAGTATGAGAGAGCAATTTGTTTTTCTCCTAAAGTATCGTAGACGCGACCAATCGATAAAAGAGTCAAAGCTTCCCATTTTTTGTTATCAGCTTCCCGATAAAGTTGCAGTGCTTTTTTCCAAATTTCTGTTGCCTGTTTTTTAGATTCTGCTGTTCCTTGCTTAAATAGTTGATGTCCCTGCTTATATAATTTTTCTGCTTCATCACTCTTGTCTGTCTGAGCTATAACTTCTCCCCCATTGACAATATTGGGCAACATTAATACAGGAAAACTGACATTAAATAACATCAGACTATTAACACTGAGAATAGACAACCATCTCTTAGGAGAAACCATAAATTTAACCCTTGCCTCACAACTAGAAAATTTCATCTATTATATTTCCAGTTTTAAGGAAGATATGCAGGTTATTTCAGTTATTAGACATCTCCAAAAATTAAAAATAGAATCGATTATTATCGAGAAATTATCAATTACCGAATTATTAATTATTAACTGGAGAGTACAAAGTTCTTATAAAAAACGATTTCCTTTCAAGACTGAAAGTATTACTGGAAAAGGCTTAGAGCACCTACAGTTTTAAATGGCGAGTTTCTAACCTTGAGATCCCTGAAAGCCTTAGCTAGCAATAGTTATTCCAAGAACTTTGCACTGTATAGTTATTAATAATTGATAATTAAATAATTCATGCCTTGAAGCCTCCCCTTGGATAGG
>NZ_JBNHEP010000094.1:0-86609 GCF_050015995.1 Dapis brunnea BLCC-M229
GCCATCCCATCCTAACGGACTGCTCCGCAAACGACCGCTTTTTCTCCTTGAAAGGAGAGGCTTTAAACCTTAATTTTTCGGTAATATCAAATCTGCCTAATTCCACATAGATCCAATTACGTTGTAATTAGAATTTAAGCCTATTGATTGTGAGGTTGTTTAATCGGATTTGATATAAAGCATTGGAGTAGTTTATAATCAACACTTGATAGCTAGATAGCAAAAAATAGCTCTCTGTGAAAGTGACAGAAGAGAGCTATCGAGTTTTCGAGATTTATACTAGCAGGACTTACGCAAGCGAACCGAAAAACTCAGTTTTTTCCTAGATGTCTATGTTTCTTATAACACTCCAAAGCCAGCTCATTTCATATGATATGATGTCCGGATAATTAAGTGATAAAAAAGTTTTTGTTTGTAGTAGGGTTTTAGCCCCATCTATCTTAGTGAGACTTACACAAAACAGCAGCCTAAAATAGGCTCAAATATAGGCAGGCAAAGGTTTGTACGTCAAAAAGGTATAAATCCTTAATTATCAAGGGTTTTAGCCATTTTTAGGTCATCGACGTAATTCCCTTGTCTAGACTGACTTTCAGGCATTTTTTCTCCTAGAAAATGTCTAAGTACCATTAGGGCTAAAGCCCTACTACGAGCTTTAATTATCGCTATTTAACCGGACATGATATTACTTAGGTGAAAACACCAAAATTAGAGTAATGGATAACACAGCTAAAGAGAAGATTGACAAAAAGACCAGGGATTTGCGATAAACATTAGCACTGTCATCAAGCACTCCACTAAACTTCCGCAGTTGCCCCGATCGATATAACTGTTTCAGGTAATTACTGTCGTAACGAGCCATCCGAGCAAAGGGTAACTCTCCTTGGGTGCGCTGGGGCAAAATCCGGTGACGCTGGTAGGGAACACAATTATAGCCAAAGTTGTTGTCATATTCTTCGCTTTTTAACAGGGCATCAACAAAACCCTGGAGTCCTTTTGTAGCCAATATTATAGACCAGGCAAGTTTCTCTCGATCATTATAGACTGGGCGTCCTAAAACCCTTTGAATACAAAGCTCGACACAACGATAGTTACTGTTAGTATCATAAATCAGTCGCCGGAATGAGTCTGAAAGCAGTAAACCGCGAATAAAATCCTTAATCGCGAGCTGACCATTGCGAAGTTGAGACTCTAGATAAACCTGTCGATGAGCTGTAATAATTTGTTGCTCGTTGAAAATTTGCCGATAAGCTGCCCATATAATCTCATCCATCTCTGTACCAGTGGGTAGGTTATCCAAAGTGTACTGTATGGGATATTCATCTCCTGGCACATTAAATTCTTGAACTCGATGATTTTGGCTAGATAGTGGATAGTAAAGTAAAGGAATTGTCATTTCAGTTATCAGTTATCAGTTGTCAGTTGTCAGTTATTAGTACCTTCTACTAAAGTAGGAGGCTTGAAACACTAAATTTTCTTTTTTATTATTGGCGAGGTTTATTAAAGAATAGAGTCGATATTGTAGGGGTGAATAGGTATTCTACCCATTGTATGACCAGCAAAGGAGTTATATAAGCCATTTAATATCTCTAGAAAGGAAGTATGGAGGGAGTAGACAGTAGTGGGAATTTATTTTTTGACAAAGTAGGGATAGAACATCTGTTCCGCGAGAGCGTTGGTGGAGCAAGTGCGGCAGCTATATCGCTCTGTTTCTAGAGATTGAAGTTTTATTCATCTGTTGGACAATAGTTAGAATTTTTTGACACCAGCCATTTAATATCTCCAACAATAAAAAATTAAATCAATCCCATACGCAGAAATCATTTATTCTTTATTCTTTCCCCTTACTATCTACTCCCTCTTTTCTGGAGACTCCAAATGGGTTCTATACTACTCCGAAATCAACAAATTTCATATGACTTCTAATATCAAATGCTGGTAAGTAAGTCGAAAAATTTACAAGTCGGTACAATTGATACTTCCTGGGGGTTTAGTCACCAAACCCCTACGAATATCTTCAAACAATTCCTGCTCGCCCAATTTCTAGCAGAATAAAGCAAGCAAAAATTACACCGCCTATTCCACCAATCAGGAAACCAGAAGTAAACAGACTCCAATCCCTATAAGTTTGCAGGTTTTCTGGCAAAACACCCACTGGCTTACCTGAACTTTGAAACACTGCTATTCCATAAACGAATAGACAGATACTTAAAATTACTACTAACCCAGATGCACTGCCAGCTCCAGCTAAAAGAGCTTGGTCGGTGTCGCGCAATGGTCCCAGTTTAAGGAACGGCCCTAATAACAGGTATCCATGAGCCATGCCAATTTCTAGCCCTCGTGCAATGGGAGCTAAACCTTTGCGATAAATTGGTAAGTTTCTCACCCAAGTTATAGTAAGCTGACTGGAGTTAATTGGAGTTGACAGGTTGCCCAACTGGGGCTTGTTTTGGAACGGCTGTACAATACCCGTGACTAGAGATTCGTTATTGAATTGAGTATCTCCATAGAGAGCGCCGGGATTGAACTTCATATTACTGAAGACAAATCCACTAGCGATCGCTCTTGCTCTGAGACCATGCCAAAAGTGACCCGCCAGCAGCAAACAGGCAAAAATGAGTTGGAACAACATCAACCAGGTGCGAGGAGTGATTGTTCCATCAACGTTAGTCACGCCCACAGGACCATAAAATGCTGAGGGATAAACTGTATCATTTACCCAGACAAAGTAGGCTGCGAAAAAGCCCATGTAAGCTAAAGCTGCCTGACTATAGGCAAGATATGCCTCTCCCGACCAAACAAACAACCCTTTAGCCCATTTGGTAGGAGCAGTATTAATATGCCAGAGACCGCCCAAAACACAGATAGCTCCAATCCATATATGACCGCCCACCACATCTTCTAGAGAGTTAACAGCAGCCATACCCTTCAATGTCCAGCCATCAGGAGTGATGCCTACCAGATAGCCGAAGATAGTTTGTGGATTCAGAGTGGGTTCAGTAATTAGTCGCATATTGGCGATCGCCGGATCGTACAAACCACCAGCATAGACAGCCTTAACTACCAGCATCAATGCTCCTATCCCTAATAGCACTAGATGAATACCAAGAATAGTAGTCATTTTTTTCCCATCATTCCACTGATAGCCAAATCCTTTTTCGTCCAGTTTTTCTGGTCCGAGTACGGAATGGTAAATTCCACCCGCTCCTAAAATTGCTGAACTAACTAGATGAACAATACCAATTGCGAGGTAAGGATAGGTATCGATAATTTCCCCGTTTGCTCCAACTCCTATACCCAGAGCAGCCATGTGAGGCAGTAAAATCAGCCCTTGATCGTACATAGGTAAGCTAGGGTCGAATCTAGATAACTCAAATAGAGTCATAGCACCTGCCCACAGTACAATCAATCCGGCATGAGCAATGTGTGCTCCTAATAACTTTCCAGATAGATTAACAAAGCGAAAATTACCTGCCCACCAGGAATAGGGTTCTTGGGAATTAGCAACATAGTTGGTAACATCAACATTATTATCTGTGGAAAAGCCTAAAAACCTTAATGGATTTGATTTAGTTACAGTCATAACTAGCTTACTTCACCTCTTGTATATGTAATTACTCGGCCTTCGGTGAAGCTATAGCCTGCTGCCCGTAAGGCGTGGAATATGTGTCCTTGTAGGAAGAAAAAGCCTAACCAGAAGTGAGCATTGGCTAACCATACTCTTGCAGTTAAGGCTCCATCAGAACTTACAAATACAGGAAAGCGATCGAACTCCAGAATCAAAGTTGGTCCGAAAAATTCTGTGGGAAATACTAGAGAGTTAACAGACACAAACAGTGTGGCTACAAATGCCATTAAGCTTACCGCGCCAATGCTGTAAGATAGATAGGCTTCTCCAGACCATACAAATATGTTTTTAGCCCAACCAAAAGGTACAGAGCTGATATGCCAGAAACCTCCCAAAATGCAGATAGCACCAATCCAAATATGACCGCCTACTACATCTTCTAAAGAGTTGACACCAGCTAGCCAGAAACGCCCTTCTGTACCAAACAGGTAGCCGAAAATGGTTATTGGATTCAGAGTAGGATTCTCAATTACCCGTACATTTTGAATCGCTGGATCGTATAATCCACCAAATGCCATCGCTTTTGCTACAAGTAAGAAAGCACCAATTCCCAACAATACTAGATGGATACCCAGGATAGTCGTCA
This sequence comes from Dapis brunnea BLCC-M229, assembly GCF_050015995.1. NCBI lineage: Bacteria > Bacillati > Cyanobacteriota > Cyanophyceae > Oscillatoriales > Microcoleaceae > Dapis > Dapis brunnea. The sequence continues at coordinate 4,212 of NZ_JBNHEP010000094.1, forward strand.
TTTTGCTTGGATTATTCCAATCGTAGCCAAAGAAGGAAAATTTTTCTTCTAGCTTGTCTGGACCTCTGAGAGCATGGAATATACCACCAGCTCCTAAAAACGCCGAACTAATCAAGTGCAGTACCCCAATCACAAAATAGGGATAGGTATCTACAACCGCACCCCCTTCACCAACTCCAATTCCTAAACGAGCTAAATTTGGTAGCAGAATTAATCCTTGCTCGTACATTGGTAAAGAGGTTTCAAAATTTGACACTTCAAACAAAGTAATAGCACCTGCCCAAAGTACAATTAAGCCAGCATGGGCCACATGAGCGCCCAATAGCTTCCCTGATAGGTCAACAAGACGAGCATTACCAGCTCGCCAAGGGATTTGTAGATTATCATCAGTCGCGACAGCCATCGCAATTATTCTCCTTGTTAAATACGATCAAACTTACTTATAGGTTTAACTACATCAGAAGTCAAAAGTCATATCAAATCCAGTAGTATTGGTATCAGAAAAATATTGTAGGGGTTTGGTTACCAAACCCTTACCAAATTTCGAGTTTTTGCCTCTTGAATGAATCTCCCAACTCCAAAGTAAGCGGATTTGATATCGTCAGTAGGGGGTGAATAGCCATTCTCCCATACATTCGCAGCACGAACTAAATTTGACAGGTGAATGTCTTAACTGCCTGGTGGCTGCTATAACTTTTTATAGCGCTACGCATTAAGGTATTTGACATTTATAGGACTTACGCATGAACCCTATTGGTAGTGAAGTATTTCATCTTAAATGATGCAATAGGAAGTTGGCCTGAGATTGCTTTCCTGACGGAATGCTCCGCAAACACTGCCGTTGGCAATGACAAATCTAACGCACTATTTTAGGTGAAACAGTCCAGTAGGGTGTGTTAGCGCCAGCGTAACGCACCAAAGCACTATATATAGAGCCTTTGCGTAAGTCCTGATTTATTTATCTTGAAACCCTTTGACAGTTTACTATTCCCTATTCCCTAGCGCATAGCGCTATAATTTTGACTTTTAACTTCCCATCGCGCTTTACTTTTTGATCAAGCAGTTCTTATAGGTTTAACATTCTTAGCCATAAAGTTAGAGAAGGTTCCATAAGATATGCCACGAGTAGCAGCACGCGCTCGGTTGGCGTGCCATAAGTGTCCTAGTAAGGCGAGAAAACCTAACGCTGCATGAACGCTGGCAAGACTAACCCGCACATAGTCACTCCCAATAGGGCCATAAAATAGACTGGGATAAACAATTTCGTTGGTGGAGACGAAGACACTCACGCTGAAGCCGGCGATCGCTAGTGCCCCCAAACTGTAAGACAGGTAAGCTTCTCCAGACCAAATCAGTATCTTTTTTGCCCAACCCGTAGGCTTGGAAACAATGTGAAACAGACCGCCAAAGATACAAAGTATGCTCACCCAGACATGACCACCGATAACATCTTCCAGATTATCAACGCTAGCCATGCCAGCGATCGTCCAACCATTAGGGCTAAAGCCAAACAAATAGCCAAAAATTGTTACAGGATCTAGGTTTGGTTGTACCAGTCGCACCTTTTCTATTAGTGGGTCATAAATACCGCCTAAAGCTGTTGCTTTAATCACCAGTAATGCTGCTCCCAGTCCTAATAGCACTAGATGAATACCCAGAATTGTTGTCATCTTATTGCCGTCTTTCCAATCGTAGCCAAAGCCTTTTGGGTCAAGCTGTTTTGGCCCTAAAACCGCATGATAGATACCTCCTGCCCCCAAAACAGCAGAGCTAATTAGATGCAGCATACCGATAACATAGTAGGGATAGGTGTCGATCGCCTGCCCACCTGCTTCGATACCAATACCTAATGTTGCCAGATGGGGTAGTAAAATTAGCTTCTGCTCGTACATTGGTAAGCTGGGGTCAAAGTAGGATAACTCGAACAGAGTCATTGCACCTGCCCATAGCATAATCAAGCCAGCATGGGCTACATGGGCACCCAGTAATTGCCCAGACAGGTCTTTGAACCGGATATTGCCTCCTAGCAGGGGTGCGCCTTCCTCTTCAGTGGCCTCAAAAGACCAGCCTAGCGATCGCCATGCAGGTATCCAGAAAATTCCTCTGCTGTTACTTGTAGATTCAGGTGTTTCAACAGTCCTGCTGTCTTCATTTAATGTTTGCATAGAAATTCTATCCTCAATCTGACGGATATCAGCTTAAGAAGGCTCAATAGTAGTCCTAAATTATTAAAAAAACATCCTAATAACATAATCAAGAATTAAAATCAGATTCCTTTTACCTTAACCTGTTTTTTTGTTTTAGGATACAGCCAAAATAGAACTACTATTTGAGTTTTATTATCAATAAATTTATTTCAACATAAAAAAGAAGTTTTATCAATAAGTAGGATGTTAATTTTTATTAAGAAGTATGAGTAAGGTACAATTCTATAACTAAGATTAATTACTGATTTCTATATCAGTAATCAAAAGTAGTGGTTAGGCAATTGGTAGTCAGCTTTTCAGTTCGCATAATGCACAAGAAACACTAAAATAAATTGCTCCATGCTTACAAATTTGCTTCTTTCACTTGCAGCATTCAAAGCAAACAAAGATCGCGCAGACAGTGGACGATAGCCCAACTGCAATCAATGCGATCCATGAACATTTGAAAGTATCAAAGTATTGCTGCTCTTAACCACTACCCAAATTTAGGCAAGCTGATCAAATATTTACCGAAAAATTCAAGGTATAAAGCCTCTCCATTCATGGATAAAAAGTGGTCGTTTCGGCTAACGCCATATCCAATCGACCAAGAGAAGAAAAAAATTCCTTTTAGCCCAATCCTCTTGTTTATAAGAAGAGGTAATTATTAATTATTGGTATTGGTGAAATAAGGTATGAAATTCGTATCGAAGTAAGATTGATAGTAAGAAAAAAAGCTCTTTTAACTACTGACTACTGTACGGGCGATTCGCGAATCGCCCGTACTAAAAATCATACAATCATTCACCAACGCCTAATTATTAATTGTTGAAACTTCAACTACTTATACTTTTGATTTTCAAGCGTTCAGGTTTCATCTTGGTTGGTGACTTCCACAAGCGATCGCCCTGCATCAAAGTATGTAAATTCCAATCATTAGAAGTTTTTGGATAATCACTACGATAATGTCCGCCTCTACTTTCAGCGCGGGATAAAGCACTTTTGAGAATTAAATAACCCAGGTCTAAAAGATTTAGTGTTTCTGCAACCGTTCGCAATTGCTGTTCAGCATTAGTAGAATTTAATTCGATCGTCTGGTTAGGCAAGAGATTAGTTAAAAATTTAACTATATCTAAACTTGCCAAACTATCTCGCCAGCGATTAACTTGATATAGTGCCTGATTTAATAACTCTCCTTGACGAGAAATTCCTGCACTTTCCCACATCAAATTTGGTAACATTTGCCGGATCGCCTCTATCTCTTCCATCTCCTTATTCCAGTCATAGTTTACCTGATAAATATCAGAATCTGGTGCAACTAAATTTGGCTCAATTTCAATTTGAGATAGTTGAGAAGCAAATACTAAACATTCTAACAAAGAATTACTAGCTAAACGATTTGCTCCATGAACCCCTGTACTTGCTGTTTCTCCAATTGCATAGAGTCCGCGAATCGAAGTCTGACTCATTAGATCGCAAGCAATTCCACCCATCCAATAATGAGCAGCAGGAGAAACTGGAATAGGTTCTTGAAAAACATCAATACCCCATTGTTGACAGACATTGATAATATTGGGAAAACGATAGCGAATACGGTCTCGGTCAATTGGTCGCAAATCTAAATATACATTATCACGAGTGGGGTCGCTAGAGGTTTTGCGCAAGTGATGAAAAATAGCTCGACTGACAACATCCCTGGGAGCTAACTCTCCAGCAGGATGATAGTCAAAGGCAAAACGGTAGCCTTTTTCATCAACGAGATGCGCTCCCTCCCCTCGCACTGCTTCGCTAATCAAAAAATGAGGCGCTCTTGGTTTAGTTAAGGCAGTGGGATGAAATTGGAAAAATTCCAAGTCTCTTAAAACCGCTCCTGCACGCCACGCTATGGCAGTTCCATCCCCCGTACTGACTGCCGGGTTAGTAGTTTGAGCAAATATTTGACCCCCTCCACCTGTGGCGAGAACAACTACAGAAGATTTTAACCACTGAATTTTACTTTGAAGGAGAAGACTAATTCCTTGAGCCCGGTTTTTTTGTGGACTTAGCCATAAACTCAATGCTAATGCTTGAGAAATAACCTGAATGTTTGGACGTTCTAGAACTTTAGCTATGAGTGTATCAATAATAGCTCGACCTGTGGTATCTGCGGAATGAAGTACGCGGGGACGAGAGTGAGCAGCTTCTAAAGTCATTGCCAGTTTTTCTCCTTTGTGGTCGAAGGCAACTCCCATTTCTACTAAATGGGCGATCGCCTCTGGAGCATTCTCCACCATAAATTTTACTGCTTCTTGGTCACACAAACCCACACCAGCTTTAAGGGTATCTTCTAGGTGTAAAAATGGATTATCCGATGGGTCAACAGCAGCAGCAATACCTCCCTGAGCATAGTTACTTGAACCCATGTTTATGGTATTTTTAGTAACTAAGGCGACTCGGAGGTAAGTAGGTAAACAAAGGGCAGCATAAAGTCCTGCTGCACCAGAGCCTACTACTATAACGTCAAAGTGGGGAGAAATACTTGGAGATTTTAATCTTGGCATTCGTAAAAGTATGTTTTGATATAGAATAACTTGGTGTACAATTTTTATGAGCAATCTCTCTGCCGGAGATGATTCAAGCAGATATAGCAGTTTGTGTCAAAGTTAAGTGCATTACCCCACCTTGAAAGCAAGACAAGATAGGGAAAACAAGAAAATTGACTACTATATAGATGAATTTTAATTGCTATAGCTATATTTATCGCTATAATTACGACAATATCCCCCATATCCAAATTCAGGATGGGGTATAAAAAAAATGTTGCTCCCAACAGTTAAATATTAGAGATATTATAATTGATTTCTTCTTCTTCAGCTACTTTATTTTATACTTTTTTTCTTTTATGAAATAATCGTCTCGATAAATTTAAGTTATATGCCTTATCATACTTTAGTAAAAGTAAAAATAAATTGCCATTACTAATTTAATTCAACTAATTCAACCCAAGCTGCTTATGGCCATACTTCAAGCAAAATGTATATTATATCCGGTTCAATAGTTATAAATAACAAGGGAGGAGTCAGGAGTCAGGAGTCAGGAGAGAAGAAGAGGAAGTTTGAAGATATTAAGATGATCAAGTTTTTTGATCACTAATTATCTGGACACAATATTATATAGAATCCGGTTGAATAAGTAGGTCAGTGTTGAAAATTATCGTTATGAAAAGGCAGGAGGCAGAGGGCAGAAGGCAGAATGGAAGAGAGTTTTGAACAAATTTACTTTTCGTTACATACTTCTGTTTTTTTGCACCGTTCTACTTAGTGATCGATAATTTAGCGGGGAGTAGGGAGACAGGAAAAAAGGGAAATTATAGAGTGGATAGGCTTTTTCCATATTGCACTTCAACCGACTTAATCTGATTCATAATCTGGTAATTATGTAGATGTAGTTATATTTATCACTAAACCGTTCTTAGAAACCTATGATTATCTATGTAAATCTATGATTTTATATAAATAATCTGTTCTATTCCTGCTTGACTCTGGCAACGTCGGCGTTATCCAGTCCACAGGCTGTCGCGGTCGTTCGCGTCAGCGGAGCGTAGCTCTTACTGACCGCCTAATCGCTAGATTTAAACTAGCATTCAAATATCGTTCGCGCTAGCGTTGCGGAGCAATCACAACTGAAATGGCAGTGTTCGCACTGGAACACTCTCTGTGACAAATACAGAGACTCTTTAACAGTTCCACACCTACGCAGTTAAGTTTTGAATCCAAGTAGTATAAACAGATAATCCAAGATTTTTATAGATAAAACCAGATTTTAGCCAACAGTGAAAAGCCCTTTTCACTGTTAGGAGCCTAACTGAAAAAATCACTACTTGTACAGCACTACTAATAATCTTGAATTAGAGCAATTACCAAAAATAATGCAAATCCGCTTTCTGTGCCGTTCGATCACAGTGATACTACCAGATTTGGTAATTACAGAGAAGAGATGTTAAATTCAACATCTTTTTTTTGATTGTTGATGTTGAATATTTGGAGTTTACTATTAAAATCAATTTATGGGAATCCGGTAATACTTCACCCACAAATACTAACACTTTTTCCTAATTAATTGCTGATTTTCAATGAGTAAAAGTCTAGATCAAGCATTTATCAACCCCATCTGACGCTTCCATTTTTCTTTGATTGTGTGATAGTCGTTGTAATATTCTTCTGGATTAAATCCTGGCAAAATTTCATAAACATCTATTTCTTGCCATAGAGGTTGTAAACTTTCAATGACTGGCATAGATTGAACAACAATTTTTTCTGGTTTTAACCAATATTGTTTTTCTTCAAGACTTACATTAGGGCGCAACTTATTTTCATTACCCGTATCTGTGGTACTAACATTAATAAAACGTCCCCTAATTAATCCTTTCCACTCTTCTGATTTAGCTAAGTCTTTAATATATTGGCGTAAAGTATCCTTAGCATAGGTATAAGAGCGCCAAAACGGGATTTTGTATCGATCGCTAATGGAACCAAAACCACAAAGGGCGAGAGTTATTTTCCGCCCGCCCTGATGTTCTTTATTAAGTTTTTCTACTAGGGGGTTGACTACATTCAGAAAAGTATGGTAGTTTGATGAGAATACTTCATCATCTATTTTGTGGGGATCTTGGTTGAGATGAGGGAGAGACTCTAGGTCTTCATATTTGAATTTACCTACACCATGCACCAAGATTAGATCGGAAACTTCACTAAGGTCTAATTGTTCGATCGCTTCCCTAGTTCTTTTTTCATCTAGCAGATCGACTTTAAATTGTATAACTTCGGTGGTTTCTAAATTGCTCCGGGAAAGAGCCACACATTTTGTATTTTCTTCTTTTAAAAAATGTTTGAGGTAGCAACCTCCAACAGCGCCACCTGCACCCGTGACAATTGCTAATCGAGTATTCATAAATTTGTTTCCTCTATATTTTTTATTTTTAATGTATATTAGTATCCTAAAGTGGGACTATAGTAATTTGCTCAATATCACTTTTGCTATTTCCAATTTACTTGATAAAAGTAGGATTCAACCTCTAGGTCTAAAAATTCAAGTTTTATCTTAAATACCAAATCCTACCTTCATTTTTAAGTAAGTGAATCAGCTTCTAAAGCTGAATAGTAGAAGCAATGAATGCACCACGTTCGGCCATTGTATATAACCCTACATGGTGAGATACTTTCTGTGGATGAATAGCAGTTTTGGGTAAACCTTGTTCTGCTGCCATTTCTGGTGTCAGATCGAAGGTAGCACAACCTTTATCATATACAGCCACATTTTTTAAAGTTGCTGCTAAACCATGATTACGAACCGACAGAATAGTAACAACGAAGTCCATCACACAGATATCAGTACAAATTCCTACTACAACTAAGGCTTCAAGTTTGTATTCATTTATCCAGTTTAACAATACATTACGTTGGGTATCAACGTCAATAGAACCTATAAATCCATTAATACAATCCTTGGGAACCAATGTTGCTAGGGGGTTATCGTGTAACCATTTAAGTTCAGGAACAAGTTCTTCTTCTCCCGTACCCTTTTCACAATGTGGAGGATAAGGGGGTTCGGGTTTTCCTGGTTCATGGGTATCTAAAAAGGCTAGTACAGGCCAACCTCTTTCGACAAAAGTCCGAGCTAGGTGATCGCTTTCTAAGACCATTGTGGCAATTTGTTCGTCCGGTTCTTGGGGAGCCAATGGGCCAAAGCCAACTGTACAAAAACCATTAAGTACATCTACTACAACTAATCCGGTGGGGCGATCGCCAACAACATAAGGTTGTGGGTCAATAGGTAAAGCAGTTTGAATAGTTGCTAAGGCAGGATCGGGAGTCGCTAGAGTTGTTGTCATATTCATCTTAATCCTCGTTTTTTCAAGATATTTTCTGCCCAAATTTCATCAGTTTTTGATAAAGCAGGAATAATTTTTTGTTGGTAGTCAATGATTAAATCATACCGTCCTTGGTCATAAACTTGATGTAAAATACTTTGTAAATCTAGAATAATATCTGAATCTTCTGGACGTAGAGGTAAAGTAAAAACAGGAATCATATCTGGAATGTTAAAAGCATAGAGATGTGCTTGAGGACGTTGATTACTAGGACTCACTAAAATGCAATAGTCACGTTCTATATTTTGATTTAAAGTAATCATTGAATTCCCTTGACGTAGCAAATCTATTTCTACAAAATTTGTGTAGCTACTTAAAATAAGCTGACGTTTTTTTTCGTATTTTATCCGACCTTCTCCTGAATTTTTATTGATAGGGGAAAGAATTTCAATTGCCGTAACAACTTCTCCCGTGCCAACTCTCCTAACTTCTAGATATCCTTGTTTAATTGTTTGTGTCAGAGCAAGTTCTATGGTTAAAGGTTGAGTAGAAGGTACTGCAACAGCGACATTAGACTCAGGAGATTTGATGGAAGTTTCAGCACTTTTAGCAATGATATTATCGGGAATACCAATAAGTGTAGACTTTTCCCCACTGGTTTCATAAATTCGCACTTCTACCGCAACAACGTATTTAGGGGCTAACTGTTGGTTTAATAAGCGAGCAATTTCCGTAATTAGCCAATGATGTACACTTGACCAATAGGCTGAATCTTCTAAATAGGGATTCATTCCAGGGAAAGGTGAGGGCATGGTGATATATGAAAGTATTTTATACCAATTATATCAAAAGTTTTAGAGCTGATTTATCCAATTTTAATTAACAGGACTTACGCAAAAGATAGAATTATACACAATATGTAGGGGTTAACCGCCGTTAACCCCTACTAGATAGCGGTGCGACCCCGCGTCGGCGTAAGACGCAAGCGGTCAGATCCCGCGTCGGCGTCAGACGCAAGGGAATGCTGACCAAGAGAGGGAACGCGCACCAAGAGATGGTGGTTCTGCGTAAGTCCTGACAATGTATCATCTTAAGCAAACAATATGTGTTTAAACTGATGAAATTTAGCTTGTCTAATCAACAAATCCCAATCTATATATGCCGTTTCAAGATGTCTAGAACTTGAAGCAGGCTCGAAAGCTGTTCTTCCGTGCAGTATCCTGGAATTTTGTAATAGTATAGCCTCTCCTGGTTTTAGATAATGGTGATATTGGTAAGTTGGATTTTTTAAGTAACCGAAGAAGGTTGAGTAAGCTTGATAAAAAGACTCTACTAGATCGCAAGGTACATTGCGGACACAGTTTTTATGGCTGAAGCAGATTTCGGAAACTTCACCCTGGGGATCGAGTTTCAAAATTGGCGTTGTTCGAGAGAAATAATTTTGCTCCTCAAGGTCAATAAGCCTAAACTGGACTGGAGTTTGGACTAGAATTTCAAAATAGTCGGGATGATTTTGGCGAAAGTCTGTAGCTATACGAAAACCATCTACAACAATTGACTCACCACCTTTAGTATCCTGTTGCACGCAATAGAGAACCTGCAAGAGCTGTCCCAGATTCATATAAGAAAAATCAGTGTGGGGCGTCAAAGTATCACCGCTAGAGTAAGCTATATCTTTAGAACCTGGCTTCACTTTAACTGAAGAGAATCGTCCCCATACGGTTTCGTGGATTGCTCCAAGGTTAGAAAGAAAAGGTTCTAATTTTTCAAAAGTTATGTTTTTTAAAACAACAAATCCTAAGCTTAAAAGCTGTTCCATCCATGACTCAGAAGTACATGAAGTAGCATCAAATAATTCTGGTGGATTTGCCTCTAGACAAACTTTATCCCATAGAACAACATCGTTGTTCGATTCAAGCATGGATTTTGGAACTTGACTATTATTTATCAACCAGGAGATTGGAAAGATGCTTTGGTGAGGAGGGTTTTCATTCCAAATAATTTTCAATTCTTCATCTTTTTTCTCTATGAATAAAGGTTTTGGAGGTAAGGTACAATCGCTAATATCGTAAATTCTCCCACCAGAAATTGGATCGCGACATTGGGAGCATAAGCAATTATCTCTCAACCAAGTAAAGTGAAATCGCTTACCGTCAACTGTTAAAAATTGCTCTTGTTTTCTTTTCATTGGCTATTTTAAACTCAGATGATTACATTCAGACTCTTTTTAGAATAGAATTCCAGTCCTTCATATTGTTAAAGTAAAGTAAGATTGTATTTTTATCTAGTACAATTTAGGGCGTTGCTGATTTTGAGTATGATTTGTATTTTTTGGTAATTGCTAAACTATTGAATAATAACTATTTCAGATTGTTCAATTTTTATTTTCATACCTTGATTCAGCAACGCCCAATTTAGCAGGTTTAATACAATATTCATTAAGTTTTTGGTAGTAGGGGAAATTAATTTCATAAGCCTGTTTTAAATATTCATTATCTTTTATATCTAAGTATTTCTTGTTTTCTTGCTCTTTGAATCCAGAACTTGACTTCAGGTAAGTGTGACACCTACCATTTTCAAACCAACTTACTTCAGGTCTTTCACTGGGTTTCCAGTATAAAGCTTGAGGAATAAAAGGGATACCAACAGCGTTACAATAAGCTTTGACAGTTGCTTCAGGATTCCTTATCAAGTCATCCGAGTTAATAACCACCGGAACTTTGTCATTGATTTCCATCACCCGTTCAAACAACTTATAGAGTTCGGTATAGCCTGCTTCTTCAAGGGTAAAATCAGACCACACATCAAAAAGTGAAGGGAGTGCTTTGGCTGGGTGTCGAATGATAAAAGTGCTTTCAAAGCATGACAAAAATGCCTCATCAAGCAAAGGATTTATATGAGTAGCCATATCTTTGATAAAGACAGCTTGATGACTTACTTGTTGCTGTAGCCTTTGCCAGATAGCTTCACAATTGTGTTCAGGCTGCGGTCTTATATGAGCGGAGCGGTCACTTATACGATCTTCGCTGTTGTAATAGGCCAGCCCAAATGGCTCGTGTAAAACAAAAAAGTCTCCTCTTTCCTTCATCATGCACTCGAATGCAGTTGATGTAGAACGGGGATGTGCCCATAAAGCTAAGATTTTTTTCATATTTTGCCTTTTGAATTATATTAGACGGAAAGACTAATAATAACTTTACCAAAAAAACTTTTTGTTTGAAAAAATTGTTGAGCATCCTTAATTTCAGACAAGGGAAATACCTTAGCAACTAAAGGTTTTAATAGACCTTTTTCCAAATATTCAACTAATCTTTGAAATACCTCAGATTCTAGGCGCGTTGCTCCAATCATCTCTAAATCTTTATAAATCAAATCTCGTAAATCTAGAGAAACCATTGGATTACCAATTGCTCCACAGGAAACATATCTTCCTCTTGGTTCCAGAGATTTAATCATCAAATTAAAATAATCTCCTCCTACTACATCCAAAGCAACAGTAATTTTATGTTGAGCTAAATTAGACTCTAATGAATTATCTCGTCGATAGACATAATCAGCACCTAAATCTTTAGTAAAAGCTTCTTTATTTGCTCCAGCAATTGCAATAACCTTAGCACCACGAATTTTACTTAATTGAATTAAAGCACTACCTACACCACCGGAAGCTCCCATAATTACAACAGTATCTGTAGCTCCAATTCTGCCTTTAGTCAGCATATTTTCTGCTGTAGAATAAGCACAGGGAAATGTAGCTAGTTCAATATCAGAAAGTGGCGAATTAATTGGATAAATATTAGTAGCAGGAACTACTGTATATTGAGCAAAGCCCCCATCTAATTCACTCCCAATATATTGATAATCATTGGGGTTTTCACTACGAATCCAACTATCAACTATAACCCTTTTCTGGAGAAGTTTTGAATCTACATTTCCTCCAATTTCAACTACTTCACCAACAAGATCAGCACCTTGTATTCTGGGAAACTGGGTACTATGTTGTGTCCAGCAAGCCGAATGATTGGGGTCATTTTCTTTGTTATCTTGGAGAATAGCTTGAAAATTATCCTCCGCAGCATACCAACCAGTTCGAGTATTAATATCTGTATTATTGACTGAACAAGCTCCCACTTTTATCAATACTTCTCCCTCTTTCGGGACTGGTTTAGGAACTTGGGTATAGACCAGTTTTTCTGGTCCACCAAATCCCGTGAGAATAACCGCATTCATTAAATCAGTCATTTCAGTTATTTCAGTTATTAGTTATCAGTTATCAGCAGTACCTCTATGAATAATTAATTATTCTGTAACCTATTCCGTACTTTCATCAATATTTCTCCCAAACGATTTTTCCCACTCCCATCTTTACCACATCCCCAATAATAATCTTGAGGAGCATTTTCTACTATTAAATCTTCCCCCGTACTCAGCAAAATTTCGCCAATATCCCTATGAGTTTGAAATTTACAAACTAAACCTCGTTCCATCACATCTTCTTTAATTTCCTCCCAGTCTTTGCGGAGGGGACGACTACGCTCTCGTCCCATTTGAGCAGCATCTGCGGGAGTTTTGGCCAATCTAATTTCTTCCAGATGCTGAGTCCCCACAAATTTTTGGGCTTGGAAATAATGCTCTGAAGTTGGCCACCAGAGTCCATCAAGTTCAAAAGTGTGGGGGGAAAAGTTAGAGAAACAACCATAAGGCTGTTCTGTTTCATCAAAAAAGTAAATAGTCATTTCAGTTATCGGTTATCATATCAAATCCGGATAATTACTATACCTAAGTCCGCAGCGACTTACACTCTATGGAAGGAAGCAATCTCAAGGATTGAGGAGATTGCTTCCTATCGTCGCAATGACAAACTGTTCAAACGGAAGTGTAAAATCCCCCATTGCATATATCCCTGTTCGTAACGTTCGATCCAAGGTTGAATGCTATTTAAAGTTTTATCGACAAATTCCGTTGAAGTCAATTTTACTACTTCATTGTACCTTTTCTGTACTTCTTCCCCAAAACGTCGATAATGGATCGGCACATTTTGGGAAAAATCCATAAAATGTAATTCCTCAAAACCTAACTCTTTTGCTGTTTGACTGTAAAAAAGGTAAGACCCCATATCACTAATTCCCAGACGGTCAAAAGCAGGTTGCAATGCTCCTGGGGGACAAATTTCGCTTTGCATGGGGTCGGTGAAAATCAATTCGCCCCCTGGTTTTAAGACTCTTTTAATTTCTTGGAAAACTAGACGGCGATCGCCACTATGCAAAATAGCATCCTGAGACCAAACAATATCAAAGGAGTTGTCTGGATAGGGAATATTCTCAAAGCTTCCTTGAGTCACTTTTACCAAGCGGTCTAAGTTTTGTTCTTGGTTAAGTTGGCTATTACGTTGATTTTGCAACTCACTTAAATTGAGGCAGCAGACGGAACAGCCGTAGGTTTTCGCCAAATACCGAGCTGCCCCTCCATATCCAGCTCCCAGGTCAATAACTCGTGAATTTTGGTCTATTTTTGCCAGAGTTTGGGCAATGGTTTCGACAGTACGCAGGGAAGCGTCGTGAATTGCTTCGTCTGGTTGGGTGTAGATGCCATAGTGAATATGTTCCCCTCCCCAGATGGCAGCGTACAATTTGTCGGTTTCGGTACTATCGTAATATTGTTGGGCAATTTTTACTGCTTCTGTCATTATACTTTCCATTGTAATTGTATCCGTACGAGAGCGTAACTTAACTACAAATGTCTAATTGTGTTGAACTTTGTCCAATTATTTTAATACTGTCGATCGCTCTACAACTATGACTTCAGGCTTATTATAGTCGATCCACTCCAACAATACATTACGTTGAGTATCTATGTCAATAATTATTCGTTGACATCCTCGCCGGTTTTAGGCACGGGGATTCCTAGCGAGCCGTAGCTCCTCGGCGAGTTGACGTCTCACAGGCTGCTGCACCCACCCCTCTTGCTCCCCTCCCGGGAGGGGATGGGGGTGGGTTACGCTTGCCTCCACGTCCGTTTCTTGCTCCGCGTTCCCTTGCGCCTTTCGGCGGCGCGGGTTCGGTGCGCTTTTTTGTCTTGGACTGCCCGCCCGCGACTAATATATTTATTGCTGCATTCTTGTCTCTGTCGTGTTTTGCACCACAATTGAGACATTCCCACTCGCGAATTGATAAATCTAATTTTCCACCTTTGAAACCACAGCATGATCATTGTTGAGAAGTAGGCTCCCAACGACTAATTACTCTAAAATCACGACCGTGTTTCTCTGCTTTTCCTTCTAACAGGGTTCGGAATTGTCTCCACCCTAAATCTGAAATAGCTCTGGATAATTTGCGTTCTCTTGGTGCGCATTCCCTCTCTTGGTCAGCATTCCCTTGCGCCTGTCGGCGACGCGGGGTCTGACCGCTTGCGACTTGCCTATGCGCAGAGGAGCTGCCTATGCGCAGAGGAGCTTCGCTAACGCTTTTCATGTCGGCGACAGCCGAAACGCTAACGTCGTCGCGGGGTCGCACCGCTTTTTTACTATACCAGATACATTGTCATACTTCTAAAACAATTGTTTGGTTTTCACGAATTATTTCAGTGGATAATTTATGTAGAAAATCTGTTCTGGTATCTTTTAATTTGGCATGAAATTTAGCTACTCTCAGTCTGGCTTTTTCATATCGTTTCGACCCTCTAGTTTTATTAGACTCAGCAATCGCTCTATTTTCCATGGGCTATATCATGCGCTATATATAGTGTCTTTGCGTAAGCCCTGATAAGTCGAATGAGAGATGCGTAGTCACTAAAATCTAAAAGCGGTAGTACTTCAATAAATTGAAATTTGGTAGATACCAGAGGTGGAAAGGTATATATATTCCCAGATTTTTAACTGACAAATAGTTATCTTAATTACTTCCTCTCTATTCCCTATTCCCTCCATACCTATTCCCTGTTCCCAGTTAAGTGTTCCCTATCTCCTTTTTATCTTTCCTTTACAAACAGTCTATGAGATCTATTTAAAAAGAGAGTGAGAGATGGTGGGAAGTAGTGGGAGCATCCTCGTCCCGTACCATTAGGAGTATTTTTTAACATTTTTTTTAGCAATAATCTTTAATTTTTATTTTACAAATTAGCTCAAACTTATATTCGTCAAGCTGTTTGGATTTTCCTAATTTTTTTTTGTACCTATAGATACCAAAAATCGTCATAATAATTATCTATTAATTATCAACAGTAGTTTTAACTATATAGGAGTTTGCTTGGTCTCAGACTGTATATTTCCCCATTAAGAATAAATAAAATCTATGTGTATTGGGATTAACTAAAGATTAGTGTCCATCTATCATCTATTACTGATAGTAAATTTTTCTGCATTGTAAATCAGTAATAAATTCTCGAAAAATATTGAAAGAAACTCCCTGAGATTTAATTTGTATTTATTCCTGAATCTTTGCTTAATTTATTAGTAAAGAATAAATAAATAAACACTACTTAATTTAATTCTATTAGAGACTGTTTGTAAAGGAAAGATAAAAAGGAGATAGGGAACACTTAACTGGGAATAGGGAGGAAGAAATCAAGACAACTATTTGTCAGTTAAAAATCTAGGAATATATGTACTTTTCCACCTCTGGCATCTACCAAATTTCAATCTCTTGAAGTACTACTGCTTTGATATTTTAGTCACTATTTGCTCTCTTAATACTTATTTTACAAACAGTCTCTTATGTAGCTTAATTCAAAAAAATTATGCCCGAATCTTGACCAGAAAATAAAGTCTCAAGCTTCCCCTTTCAAGGGGATGAAAAAAAGAAAATTCAGCATTTCAAGCCTCCGACTGAAGTAGTGGGACTTACACAATTTATGGGCAGAAAAATGCTTGAAAGTCAGTCTAGACAAGGGAATTACGTCAAAGCTCTAAAAATGGCTAAAACCCTTGGTAATAAAGGAATTATACCTTTTCGACGTAAAAACCTCTAGCTGTCTATATTTGAGCCTATTTTTTGCTAATTTTTTGTGTAAGTCCCCGTAGGAGGTACTGATAACTAATAACTGATAATTGATAACTTATAACTGAAATGACATAGTAATTAATATCGATTCCTCATGGTAAAAATATGGTTGCTTGACATAAAACATGTAATATGTTAATAAAACTATTCTAATGATTTGCACTCTATATATTTTTATCCATACAGGACTCAGAAAAATTATAGTATCTTCCTTAAATAGAGCAAAGAAATTAGTGTTTTAGATTATATCCATAAGTATAATGAATTAGGCTGAAAATGCACGAATTTAAGTTAAAATAGATAATTGCAATGAATTAATTATAGGCAAATGTGGATGTATAATTCATTATTCACCAATATAATTTTATCGGATAAAAACTCGGTGAAACTACATAACTATCAATTAAAGCGATTATAAATCAATTTATTTACAACAATTAGTTGTTGATTTAATTTAATCAGAAAGTGAGGAGTAATGAGTAAAAAAAAGGATTTATATACACAGATTTTACCAAGATTGGCAGGTACATTACTAAGTTTAATGGTACTGTTACCCAACCCTGGTAGAGCTAATGTTTTATTAGGCATAATTCGAGACCCAGAAAATACAGATGAATGGAATGAAATTATTACACGAATCCGCGCTTTAGGTATTAGTTATGAACCTATTGATTTAAGACAAATAAATACATTAGCTGACCTATCTGGAGTTAAAGTTATCTTTTTACCGAATATTGAGACTTTAACTCAAAGTCAAGTACAAATTCTTGAAGAGTGGGCGAAGCAGGGAGGAAAATTAATAGCTAGTGGCCAAGTAGGTAAGAGGTCTCAGCCAGGAGTAAGGCAACAATTGCGATCGCTCCTTGGTTCTTATTGGGCTTTTCCTTTAAGTCAACCTACTACACCAGAACCTAAATATCGTTGTTTAGATATTGCGTGTAAAGAATCTACAAGTTGGGCACCAAAAACCAATAACCAAGGTACAGTTACAGGTGGAATATTAATTCCGGCAGGATTAAATAGTACAACGGCTGCTACTTGGAAGGGAAGTTCTGGTTCTTCAGCGGTAGTGATTACTCCCCAAGCTACTTATTTAGGTTGGCACTGGGGAAATAGTACATCTGCTACTTTAGACAGTGTTTGGTTACAAGCTACTTTGAATCGCTATCAAAGCGAGCCGCAATTTACTGCCAGAAATAATAATCCCTTAACAACAGGGAATAATAGACAGACCTTACCCACCACGAATAACTCCAATCCTCTTAAAATTAGACCTCGTACTTCTCCTTCACCAAGACCAAATAACGAAAATCTTAATATAGTTAGGGTTCAACCTCAAACTACATCTGTAAATACTGCTGAAAATTCAACCACAAATCAACCTGCGACCAAAGCTCAAAACTCAACTCCAGATAAAGATAATATTTGGCTCAGAACTCAGCAGCAAAGGATAAATACTCAACAACAACCTGAAAATTATACTCAACCAACAGAAACAAACTTAAGTCAAAATAATAATTCAGTTTCGGACGCAACAACAACTCCCCAGAGTAACAATGTTTGGCAAAGATTTCGAGAACAGACAGACCAGCAAAATCAGAAACCTGAAACTCTTAGAGAACAAAATACCCCTGTTAATTCCACTACTAATCCGACTCTAGAGACGACTAATAATAGAGGAGGAAGTCTTGGGAACAGATTCCCACAACAAAGAAACGAACAAAACCAAAAAACTGACACCGTTGGTAAAAACGACATCCCTATTAATTCCCCGGATAATCATACTCCACAGACTACAAATAACAGAGGGAGTATTTGGAACAGATCCCGACAAGAAACAACAACAACTACATCATCCTCTCGCCGTAACCCCTTAACTGCCTTACTTAGACCTCTACCCCTACCAGGAGTGCAAGTACCAAACTCCCAAACAGACCCTTCATCAGAATCAGCACCTCCAAGTTTAAATATTAGACGGGGAAACCATCCAATCAGTAGAGCTGAAGCTTATGCAATGTTAAAGGAATTAAATAATCTCCTCGGTAGGTTTGAAAGTGCTTTAGTAGCAGCTCAGTCAGCAAATGTAGAAGTAAATTTGGCAGCAGATGGCAGTAGCTTGGTAGCTGCCAATACTGACAATACTACATTTATTGCTCAAAGAAATCGAAAAATCAGAGATGCTCAACAAGTAATAACTAGAGCGCGTCAGGTAATTCAAAATTTTCCCCAACAGGTGGCAGCCAAACAATATGCTACTGCCAGAAATCAATGGCTGCAAACAAGGCAAATGTTGTGGAAAAATTACCCCACTGATGGAGAAAGAGCGGGGTCTGAGATTCGAGCTGTTTGGTTAGACCGAGGAACAATTGTTAGGGCGAGGTCTGAACGAGGTTTAGCGGGAGTGTTTGACCGACTCGCTGCTGCGGGTATTAATACTGTTTTCTTTGAAACTATTAATGCTGGTTATCCGATTTACCCTAGTAATGTTGCTCCGAGACAAAATCCTTTAACAATTTCTTGGGACCCTCTTGCGGCTGCGGTAAAGTTAGCCCGCGAAAGGAATATGGAGATACACGCTTGGATTTGGACGTTCGCAGTAGGAAACCGAGCGCACAACCGCGCTCTTGGTCAAGCAGATAGTTATTTGGGTCCGGTAATTTCGGCTCATCCTAGTTGGGTGATGACTGATAATAAGGGTCGTAAAAGACATCCTGCTGATGGGAAGGTTTATATGGACCCAGCGAATCCTTACGTTCGGCAATATTTGCTCAATATAATAGATGAAATTGCTAGTCGGTATCAGGTTGATGGGATTCACCTTGACTATATTCGCTATCCGTTTCAAAATCCTAGTCGGAATTTTTCTTATGGTTATAGTACGACAGCACGGAATCAGTTTCGGCAGTTGTATGGGATAGATCCGATGAAAATTTCAGCACGCGATCGCCAGAATTTGTGGAAGTGGAGTGAGTTTAAGATTAATCAAGTTAATAGTTTTGTTGCTAATACTTCTAAATTTCTCAAACGGAAATATCCAAAGCTGATTCTTTCGGCGGCAGTATTTCCTTTTCCCCGACATGAACGGTTCGATAAAATTCAGCAAGATTGGGAAAGTTGGGTTCTGAAGGGGGATATTGATCTACTTACTCCTATGACTTACGCTTTGGATACGAATCGTTTTCAGCAAATTACCCAACCGCTGACAAATACACGAGTATTGGGTAGCACTTTGATCACGCCAGCGGTTAAGCTTTTGAATCTTCCTGAGATTGTAGCAGTTGACCAGATTCAGGCAGCACGAGATTTACCTACTGGGGGTTATATTATTTTTGCTGCGGAAAGAATTACTGGTGGGTTGCATGGATTTTTGACTCGCACTCAAGGTGCGCCAGAAATGGATAATAATAGAAGAGCTTCTTTGAATGCTTTTACTAAACCTTCTCATATTGTGGAGGGTATAATTCCTTATCGTCAACCATTTGCAGCAGCAGCAGATCGTTTTCAAGCTTTGAAAAAAGAATGGAGTTTTTTGTTAGGAAATGAGCTACTTTCTCTGGAGGAATCTGAACTAGAGAGTTGGCGAAGTGGGGCAGAAGATTTGGCATTAGCTTTGGAAAAATTGGCTGATAATCCTGATAATAGTAATTTGAATAATGCTCAAAGAAATCTCAGGAAATTTCAGTTAAAGTTTAGAACTTCTATGAGTGTTCATGCTAGGGAAAATCCTTATCAAGTTCAAACTTGGCAAAATCGTTTAGCTGCTTTGGAAATGTTGTTAAATTATGGTGAGCGGGTGCGATTAAAGAGTAAGAGGTGGTAGGTTTTATAGCAGTTTTATGAATTTTTGCTACAAATAAATTTTAGGTATTAGGTAGTAAACAAATATTCATTTTGCCAGCATTGGAAACTAAGTTTCCAAGCATCCTATTATATCAAGTCTCATTAATTAGGGTTTGCTGAAAAAGTCTGTTAGTAAGGGAAGGGAATAGGCAATGTTGCAATAGTTGCAGGTATTAATTTTTCGGCATTTTTCCCACTCAGGTGAGGTCTAATCCCCAGCAGTTAAGATTAATTTAGTAATTTTTTGGCACTTTTTTCCTGGTTTAGCACCACTTAAACTGATGTATTATCAGGATTCTATATTTATTCAACTAGCCCTAATTAGCCATAATAAAAATTTTCTTCTATCTCAAGAGAATATTCTCTTGTTCCCTACTCCCTACTCCCTAAATTTTTTATTGTGGTTATTCAAATAGACATGATATTAGTTATTTGTAACATTCTTTTTTTTTACAAGAATATTACAGCGGTTTTCATATGAATAAGCCACAATGATACTAACTCCTAACTTCTAACTCCTAACTCCTAACTCCTAACTCCTGACTCCTGACTCCTGACTCCTAACAATGAGTTTAGTGGTCTACTCAACTGAAAAGCGCTGTAGGTGGTAGGTATTATACTAATTCTCAAAATGTTTACTACATTTCCTGAAAAAATATCTGATACCAAGCGTTATAAATTTTTTCTAAAAATAGTGGATATTAATTATAAATGCTTGTTTTTTGTATGAATTTATTAATATGATTGAGCGATAAAGTTTACCATTTTTCTTCCTTCTTCCTCACTTTATTCCCACTTCAATTCTTCCTTCTTTCTTACCTCCACGATTTGTAACATTATTTTTGATCAAAATTACATAAATCTTATTCTGAAACTCTTGTGGGGAATTTCCATGGAAATTCCCTAAATTATTTGTAAGCATTCAAGGATTAGCCTTTCCTGCGGAATGCACTTGCATTCAGTTTTTTCTTGGTAATAATTCTGCACTAAGTAATGAATAATATAAAATCCGGTTATACAGTAATTGCAAAATTACTTTCTCTGAATACAGATGTTCTATTGAATACGAATTATACAATTTCCAAGTTCCAATCTTTTCTTTCTCCTGGCTCCTGACTCCTGACTCCTGACTCCTGACTCCTGACTCCTAGCGCGATACGATAACTAATTACCCGGATTCTATATAAGAAAGATTAGTAAATAATGCTTTGAGAGTAACTTTTAATTTTCCCTCAATCTTTCAACTCTGATTTTTTCCTCAAAAAGAATAAGTTAATGGCTGAGAGCTAATAGCTGTTAACGTTTCGCTGCGCGACATGAAAAGCGTTAGCGTAGCTCCTCTGAAAGAGGCAGCTCCTCTGAAAGAGGCAGTTCCTCCCCAGGAGGCTGGTTGTTTGCGCAGCATTCCGCAGGAAATGCTTACGATTTTTTTTGCCTAATTGACCAAAATATAAAAATTTAATAATACTAATAAATTTAACACAATTATCAATTACAATTATCTATGACTTTTTGCTCTTAGGTAGTCAAGCAAAATTAATTGTATATTTAATGGTTAGGTTAAGTAGGTAGGCATTATTTTTATATCTACTGCTCCGGTATACAAGTATTTTTTTTCCCTATTTCTTATTTCCTGTCAAATGTTAAATTCATTTTACACAGGTACTTAATACAGGTATTTATAAATACATTTTTGAGATTAATATGAGAGATAAAAAATGAGTAAAAAATCTAGCATATCGACAAAATTATTAACAAAGATTTTAGTAATAGTAGGAATAATTAGCATTGGTATTTTGCAAAATATGTTGAAGCCAAAACCTGCTATGAATGCTGAAAGTATAGTATTTAAAGTTCCTAATCTCACAGATTTATATATGTCTGTAGATTCTCTAGAAGTATTTGCTAAAGAAGGCAGAATTACTAATGATTTTGGCTTCTATGCTGCTTTTATGACAAAAGAAGATTTAGCAAATTTGCGGAAAGTATTGCAAAAACGTTTTGATATACCGCCTGAATTAATTTCTCGCATTACTAATATGGCTATGGGGCAAGATTTCCTCAAATATTTGGGTCGGTTAGTACAAATAGATCCTGATATTAATGGTTATGATGCAATGAGAACTGCTTTAATTGAAGCTGCATCAGATCCAGAAGAGGGATTTACTATTATCAATATCATCAAAAAATTTCCCGCAAGAACAATCAGAATAAGTACAGATTTTTTATCTGAGTTTTCTAATGAGTTAACAACTTTCCAAGAATATCGAGATACTTCTATTACAGCAATTATTGAACAGGCAGAAAAGCAAGTTTCTACAGACCCACAAAGAGATTATTATCAACTGGCAGATTTGAGTAAATTAGGTCCTTATAAAGTAACTAAAAAATCTATTAGTTTTGAAATAAATAGTCTGCGCCAAACTTACACAGGTTTAACAGGTTATTATACTCTGGAAGCTGATATTTACTTACCTGAAGGAATTTCTAAACCAGTACCTTTAGTAATTTATAGTCATGGTTTTGGAGCAGAGAAAAAAAGCATTCTTTTAGCAGAACATTTAGCATCTTATGGTATTGCATTAGCAGGAGTTGAACATCTAGGTAGTGACTTAGCATATCGCCAATCTTTTCTCAAAGGAGAAGTAGATATAGATATCAGTCCTATTGAATATCTTAGCCGCCCATCAGACCTCACATTTTTATTAGATGAACTGGAAAATTTAGTCAAAAATGACTCCTATTGGCAATCTAAAATAGACTTAGAAAAAGTCGGTGCATTAGGAAATTCTTTTGGTGCTACTACAGTCTTATCTTTAGGGGGTGCTAATATTAATTTGCCTAGACTAAATCAAGAATGTGACCCGAAAAAATTGAGCTTAAATGTATCGGTATTGTTGCAATGTCGTGCTAGTTACTTACCACCTTCAAACTATGAGTTAAGAGACCCTCGTGTTAAAGCAGTTTTCGCTTATTTTCCTTTAACAAGTGTAGTTTTCGGACCTGAACAAATGAGGAATATTTCTATTCCGACTCTAATTATGGGAGGTAGTCACGATATTCTGACTCCAGGGATAGAAGAGGATGTTCATCCTTTTATTTGGATGAATAATAATTCAGATAAATATTTGGCTTTTTTGGTTCCAGGAACTCATTTTTCTACTAGCACTTTAATACCTGGTTTGCCAGAGGTATTACAGGGTCCGACGCCGGAAGTCGGACAGTATTATTTAAAAAATTTAAGTGTGGCTTTCTTTAAAAAGTATCTAGATAATCAATCGGAATACGAACCATATTTAACTGCCTCCTATGGCAAAGTGATGAATAAAGATTCCCTAAATTTGAATTTAATTCAATCTTTAACGCCACAACAATTAATAACTGCTTATGGCAGCTCTCCACCAAAACCAATCATCCCTTCACCTATTACTGCCAAGATTCCTCAACGGCAAGAAACTATATTGGAAGAAATACAAAGAACTGGAGTAATGAAAGTAGCAATGAGACGAGATGCTACTCCTTTTGGTTATGTAAATAATACAGGAGAATGGGCTGGCTATTGTGAAGATATTATCGATGCTTTTGCTGAAAATATTGCTCAGGAATTAAAAATTTCCACTGGAGTTAAAGTCATAGAAATTGTCTCTACTCTAGAAAACAGATTTCAATTAGTTCAAAATGGGATTGTACATTTAGAATGCGGTCCAAATACGATTAGGAATGATGTTAAAGGTGTAGCTTTTTCTAATCCTTTCTTTGTCACAGGAACTCATTTTTTAGTGAAAAAAGAAACACAAATAAATCCTGATGGTAATTTAGCAGGAGTTAAAACAGGTGTGTTGAGAAATACTACTACAGAAAAATTTATTCAAACAGAATATCCTCAATCGGAAGCAGTCTATTTTAAAGGTAGTAGAGGTATTAATGAAGCTCTAAAATCTCTGGTTAAAGGAGAAATTCAGACTTTGGCTAATGATGGGATTTTATCTGTTGGGGAATTGGTCAGACAAAATCTGGATATTAATAATTATAAGTTAGTGCCAGAAAAACCTTTAACTTGTGATTTTTATGGGATGATTATTCCTAATAATGACTCTGAATGGCAAACTAAAATTAATTCTTTTATTGACGGTGAGCACTCTCTACCTATTGATAAAAAATGGTTTAAAGATTTATTTCCTTATCAGTTAGAGGGTCTGGATTTTTGTGTGAATCAACAAAAGTAAATAAACCTATAGTATAAGTATTCAGGTAGCTCGCCTTTTCTGGGAAATCGACTTTTATTCAGCTTTTCTTTGGTAATAATTCTGTACCAAGTAATTAATCAGAAAGATTAGCAAAGAATACTTGGAGAGTAACTTTTAATTTTCCCTCAATATTTCAATTTGGATTCTTCCTTAAAAAAGAATAAGTAATGACTGAATGCTTGCCATATAGTATAGGCAATAAAAAAAGAATAAGGAAGATAGGAAAGGTAAAATTTTGGCAATGCCAAGAAAAAAAAGCAGGAGAATGGTAAATTTTATCGTTCAATTAGATAAAGAACTTTATACAAAAAAAATGTAAGCATTCAGCGTTCAGCTCTCAGCTATCAGCTTCATTACCTTTAAAAGAGGAAAAAGCAATAAGCGAGATTTCAAAGAATTAAAAGTTACTGTAAAAGTCTATCAGTTAACCTTAACGGTACTTTGGCAAAAAATATGTTAAGAACAACATCAAACCCTTATATAGTCTAGGTTTTACATTTAATCAACCTTTTTCCTGATATATCTAGGTTTGAGCCATTTTTAGCCTGAGCAACGTATTTTCCTTACGCCTACTAGCTTTGAAGGCATTTTCACTCTGAAAAATATCAAAGTACCGTTAAAAGTCTATGGAGCTACATCGTTCATTTTTATTGCACTCAAGCTGAATGCTTACAAAAAAACAGAAGCAGTTATTATTAAAATCCCCTATTTTTAGTAAATATTTATCAAACTTCTATTATAGCAATCCTATTTCAGTTCTAATATTTTAGTGGTAGTTAGGAGTCAGAATTCAGGTAGGGGAGGCGTCGAATTGTCAACTTACCGAATAATTAATAATTATTAATTAAATAATTCAGCGTTATTAGCCTCCCCAATAAAGGGGAAAAAGCGGTCGTTTGCGGAGCATTCCGTCAGGATGGGATGGCGAGGTTTCCCGAAGAGTGCAGAGCCACTCCGAAGTGCGCCATATCCAATCGACCAAGACAAGAAATAATATTTCCTTATATTCAATTCCCTAGCGGTTTTAACCAGAGGTAATTATCCATTATCAATTAATGAAAGGAGTCATAATTTCAAAGGTTTTCAGTTAAAATTAGCTGTTATAAAAATTTTCACAACCAATTGAGGATTGCTATAGTTTATTATATGGAGGAGATAATTAGGGTTTGCCGATAGAAAATTTCATAATTGACAGTAGGGTAGAAATACCTCTATGATTATTCTATTTTCCCAGATTTTATGTTTACTAAAAGCCTAAATTTTGTAGTTTACCCAAACAAAAAAATTTATTATATCAAATTGGAATAATTACTTATAGGAATTCTCATACTGGTGAAATATAAAATTCGTTTTTGTTCTACCAATTACCAAAAATAATGCTATACTTAGTTGACACTTCAATTGTTAAGTAATTAACACAGACTGAATAACTTTTTTGATAATTATTAGCTAGGAGC
Source organism: Dapis brunnea BLCC-M229 (assembly GCF_050015995.1). Classification (NCBI taxonomy): domain Bacteria; kingdom Bacillati; phylum Cyanobacteriota; class Cyanophyceae; order Oscillatoriales; family Microcoleaceae; genus Dapis; species Dapis brunnea. The sequence continues at coordinate 29,784 of NZ_JBNHEP010000094.1, forward strand.
GCGTTAATTATTTATGTTTTTACTACGACCTACGGACGTTGCATACAACCTCCCTACCTCCGACCCTACTCCCCTACTCAAGAAAGTGTAGAAAAGTTTTTGAGAAATGGTATTAGGGAGTAGAGATTAGTAATTCGAGAGACAGGAAATAGCGGTGCGACCACGCGGGGTGCGACAGACGCACCTGGTAGCACACCAAGAGAGAAAAGAAGAAAAATCACTGTACCTTAGTAACTTGAGAAATGCTATATAAATAAATGGAAATAGGGAACAAGACATAGAAAGAAAGTCAAAGAAAAAGAAGTAGAAAAATTCTAGATTTTATCGTTAAATCTACTTAATAAGTTTAGACAACAAGAAAACAGTTATAATTAAAATTTCCTATTTCTAGCAAACATTTATCAAACTCGTATAATGAATAGCAAAATTAATCTAGATATTTTCAGAAAACGTCGTGGTCAAACAAAAAAAAGGATGCTTTTGTGGTTAAGTTCCCTAGCATTAGGAACTATTCCCCTTTTGTTGACAACTTTCTCAGCAAAAGCAGCAGAACAAATTTATTTGAATTACGGTATTTTGAGAATAGGAGTCTCTATTACTGCTTTAGAAAATTATGCTGAAACAGGTAAAGTTGATGAAGAATTAAAATTTTATCTCCTATTTGTTAATGCAGAAAATCAAGAAAAACTGAGAAATATCCTCAATTTTCAACTCAAGATTAATCCCATACAACTTGGTCAAGGTTTATATTCTCAAATGGGAGAAAATTTACTTAATTATTTGGGAGCAATGATTCAAGTAGATGGTAAAAATGGTGCTGTTGCTATTCGAGAAGCTTTAATCACAACTGCTGAATCTCAAGATTTTACGCCGATAAATTTATTACATAATTTTTCTGGTCAAATTCAGTTTGACATAATTAAAATCCTGGCAAATAAGAGAGAATTTGTTAGCTTGATTCAAGATACAGAAAAACTACTGCTAGAAGTTAAGCAACTGACATTAACTGCTGCCAATACTGAACCAAAAGTAAATTTTTCCAGATTACCAGATTTACGTCAACCAGGGAATTTTTATTTCTATCAAGAGACTCTTAAAATATACGATAAAAGTCGTCAACGCCAATTCCTTGTTAATCTTTATTTGCCTTCTAATCTACTAAAAACTCAAACCATACCAGTAGTTATTCTCTCCCCTGGTTTAGCAGCAAAACTTGGTCAATGGCAACATTTAGCAAAACATTTAGCTTCTCATGGTTTTGCTGTGGCAAAAGTACAACATCCAGGGAGTGATTTTAATCATTTTCAAGCTTTTCTAGATGGCAAAGAAAAAGATGTATTTCAACTCCGAGAATTTATTAACAGACCTCTAGATATTAGTTATTTATTAGACGAGTTAGAACTGCGAAACAAATCTCAATTCCAAGGAAAGCTCAACCTAAAAAATGTGGGAATAGCAGGTCAATCTTTTGGTGCTTATACAGCATTAGCTGTGGCTGGAGCAAAAATTAATTTTGAACAACTAAAACAAGATTGTTTGCCACAAATTAAATCTTTAAATCCTTCCTTATTTTTACAATGTCGTGCCTTGGAATTGCCTCAAAAAAATTATAATTTGCGCGATGAAAGAATTAAGTCAGTATTAGTTATGGACCCGGTGAATCGGAGTATATTTGGTCAGTCAGGTTTTAGTGATATTAATATACCGATTTTGTGGGTTGCTGGTAGTGAAGATCAATTAACTCCAGTGGTAATAGAACAGGTTTATCCTTTTACTTGGTTGCCAGTAAAAGAAAAGTATTTTATGTTGACAAAAGGCGCAAAACATCTGGATTTTAATGTGGCTGCTATTCAGGATGTAGAATCTGTAGATGATGACTCTTTAAATCAGTTAGTTAGTGCAAGTTCCCCTGTGATTAAGTCTTATATTAATGCTTTGGGTTTAGCATTTTTTCAGATGTATGTGAGGAATGATTCTAATTATTTGAATTATTTGCGTTCTTCTTATGCTTTAGCTATTAGTGAGGAACCCTATAATTTGGGTTTTTTGTCTACTTTGACCGGAGCAGAATTAGCTCAAGTTTTTGCTAGATATGACGAGTAATACCAAATATCACGCATTTTTGCTACATATCTTTTCTTTGGTAGCTAGGAGTCAAGAGTTTGCTGTAGGGGAAAATTTTGAGATTGAATACCGCATTCAAGATGCTCAAAGAAATTGGCATTGGTTTTATGATCGCTCCATTAGTAGACAATTAGAAGATGATGAAATTATTATTGAAGGATTAGCTAAGTTCCTATGCAAAATTAATTACACATCCTATTTTCCTGTTAAGTCTTCCCAGTTAAGTGTTCCCTTTCTTTACTAGGAAATTCCTAAAAGCATGACTACTTATAGATATTATGGAGCCCAAACAAATAGAAGAAAACTTGAGAGAAGCAAAACAGCTTTATCAGACAATTTTAAATAATACTTTAGAGGGTTTATGGATTGTAGATGCTCAAGATAAATCGGCATGTATTCTGGCAGTTAATAATGCTTACTGTCAAATGACTGATTACACGCGGGAAGAATTATTACAAATGTGTATTAGTAGAAGAAACACCATAAATAGTTGCTCAACATACACAACAGATAATTGCTAAAGGTAATAATTATTTTGAAACACGACATCGTGCCAAAGAAGGTTTAGTTTCCCCAGCATAATTTATTCCTGTTGCTGAATAAACAGGTTTAATTGTTCCTTTTGGTGAATATATTTTATGGGAATCTTGTCGCCAAATGAAAGCTTGGCAAAAAAAGTTTTCCCAGGCAGAGAATTTCAAAATTAGTGTTAACCTATCTGGGAAACAATTACAGCAGAAAAATTTCGTAAAAATTATTGACCGAACAATAAAAGAAACAGGTATACAACCACAAAATATGAAATTAGAAATTACAGAAAGTATGTTAATGGAAAATGAAACACAGGTCACAGAAAAAATCAGACAAATTAGAGAGAGGAATATTAAAATTAGTCTTGATGATTTTGGTACAGGTTATTATTCATTGAGTTATCTGCATCGTTTTCCAATTAATACTTTGAAAGTTGATCAGTCTTTCATCAGAAGAATTGGCGATCGGAACAGAAATTTAGAAATTGTTCAGGGAATTATAACACTAACACATACTTTAAGCATGGATATAATTCCTGAAGGTATCGAAATAGATTTTCATCTCACATAACTCAAATCTCTCAATTGTGAATTTGGACAAGATTATTTATTCTCTAAACCTTTACCTTCTGAGGAAGCAGAAAAGTCGATTATTGCTTAATAAAGCTACTGTTCTACTCGTTGCAGTTAATCATGAGAAGCAGATAAGTTAATTATGAGAATTTCCTAAATAGAATATAAGCTGTTTCTAAATTGAGAATAATTAATAACTTATTTGAATCAAAGCCAATATGCTTGAGCGATTGTTATATAATTGTTAGAGTATCTAGTAAAAACCAAAAATCAACACCCGCTATAGAAATGTTGTTCTGATTTTCCATTTATGGCATCCTACAATTAAATTCTAAAATTCTGATTTTAAGGTTGGCGGTTTTTTTATACATTATGGAATAAATGTTCCTAAAAATAAAGTAATAAATCTCACTAAATAGGAGAGGAAAAAGTACCGATGAAGCTCTTAGGTATATATATCTTTTAGGAGTTGATACTCTTAGATTTCCATTTTTGAGTCATTGCAGTAAAGCTAATGTATCTGAGGTTCAGGGATTAATAGAAATGTTGTTAGACAATTAGGAGGGGATGTTTATACTGCTGATGGAGAAAAAATAGGTATATTTGGTGAATCTCCCAAATTACAACTTTCTAACCTCAGTAATTTTCCGAAATCTTCTGCCAAGGATCTTCGCTATGATGACATAATCTGGTCTGGGCAAGATATGCAAACAAACTACACTATTCTTATTTGCCATGATGCTTCTAATGTCGGACCAGAATTGCTTGCTTATATTTACCGAATTGAGGAATTGCTCATATAATTTCATAATCCCGAAGTGCAACTCCTTTTAGATAGCATCTCAAAACATAGTTTAATATAAAAATAAAGGCTAAAGTCTATGTTATCAACTAATTCAACTCATCAAGCAGAAATTGAGATAAATAAACATCAGCAGAATAGCCAAAAATCTGCTATTCAAAAGTTAGCTGATTCGATTAGCGAGCGACTAAAATCAAAATTATCTCGTCGTGTAGTGCTATGTGTTTTTACTAGCATTATTGTAATTGAAGGTATTCTTTTAATTCCTTCTGTCAGAAGACGAGAACAAGAACTTCTTTCTCAAATTAAGGAAGTTTCTTCTGGAAAAGTAGCTTGGATTTTGATAACTTATCCCAACGCTTCAGGGAAAGAACTTGTCAATCATTTATCAGAACTTATACAACCTAATATGCCAATTTTAGGAGGAGATGTTTATACTGCTGATGGGCAAAAAATAGGTACATTTGGTGAATCTCCCAAATTACAACTTTCTGACCTCAGTAATTCTCGGAAATCTTCTATTAAGGATCTTTGCTATGATGACATAATCTGGTCTGGGCAAGATATGCAAACAAACTACACTATTGTTATTCGCCATGATGCTTCTAATGTCGGACCAGAATTACTTGCTTATATTTACCGAATTATTGGTTTAGTCATTATCATATCTCTATTTTTAACAATTACAGTTTGGCTATGTTTAGAACCAATTGTAATTAATCCAATTTTACTATTAAGGTGTGATTTGAATAAAGCAGGAGAAGCAATATACAACGATCGAGAACCTCCTACATTTAACTCAGTTTCTCTCCACAGAAAAGATGAATTGGGAGAAGTAATTAATGCCTTCGAGCTAATGTTTATGAAAATTTCTGAGGCAATTAGTGAGCGAAAAAAAGCCGAAGCTGCATTACAAGAAAGTCTAGAAAAAGTTGAGGCTTATTCTCAAGCTATGAATAGCGAATTAGAGAAAGGTCATCAGATGCAGAAGAACTTTTTACCTGCTGAAATTTTGCAACAAAATGGTTGGGAAATAGCAGCTTTTTTTCAACCTGCTAAACAAGTTGCTGGTGATTTTTATGATGTCTTTGAGCTTTCTAATAATACAGTTGGGTTGGTAATTGCTGATGTTTGTGACAAAGGAGTAGGAGCTGCATTATTTATGAGTTTATTCCGCAGCTTGATTAGAATTTTTTCTGGTCAAAATTCAGTTGAAGAAATGAAGAGTTTTTTGGTCAATAAAGATAACAATCATCCTTTAAAAGCCGTGGAATGTACTAATAATTATATTGCTAAAAATCATGGTGATGTAGGAATGTTTGCTACGCTTTTCTTTGGAGTTTTAGATATAAATAATGGCAAACTTACTTATATTAATGGTGGGCATGAACCACTATTTATTCTTGATGCTGCGGGAGGAATCAAGCAGGAGTTAAATTCTACAGGTCCAGCAGTAGGAATGTTACCCGATATGAATTTTAAAATTGAAGAAACTGTCTTAGAACCTGGAGAAATATTGTTAGGTTACACGGACGGCGTTCCCGAAGCTCGTAATAGTCAAGCTGAATTTTTCACTAATGAAAAATTACGCTTACTTTTAGAGAAAAAATTTACTTCAGCAGAAGATTTGCTGGAAGAGGTATCTACCAGTGTTTTGAATCATACTGGTAGTGCCACCCAGTTTGATGATATTACTTTATTATCTGTACAGCGACAGGTTTAATCTATACCAATTAGTACCGTTTTAGGGACATTTGTATAGAATGTCTCTACATTATTTTCGGTAAATATTAAATGTTATTAGACTTGTCGCTAAATAGATGGAAAAAATTGCTCAAATTAAGACACAGCAGTAATTCCAGACGTTTTAAATTGGGAATAGCTAAAATTATTACATGACAAGGGTTTGCCAGTTTTTTTTAGTTATAAAGCGACAAGTCTATTCTATAGTAATTGATTGAGGACCTTCACTTTTGCCATTATTTGCTTCTGTGCTAGAACCATTAGTGGAAGTATAACCTGTCTGCTGCTCAAGCCAAGTTTTAACAGGGTCATCATTAAGATTTAGTCGAAGCATACCAGAGAAAAAACCACCGAAGAAGGCAACTGGCTGTTCGAGCAATTCTTTTACAATTGGGGTCAGTTCATCTAAGAACATGGAGTTTTTCCTCTCGCTAATACTACTAATACTATATTTCTAATCAATTGACATCCTCCCAAGGTTGCGCTTGAGCGACAACGCGGGATTCCTAACCATTACTAATTAGTGCTTTCTGCTTTTCGCGCACCCGGCCTCTTAGATTTACTCTCTTCAGGTCTAAAGGCGCGATCCTAAAGACTTGCCAGCACTGCCTTGGGGATCTTTCCCTTGAGCGACTGGCGCTGACACTGCTAGCCCAGCAGCCTAAAATATTTAAACAAAAAACTTTTTGTTGTATATGTTGAGTTCAAGTATGGAGTGTTCCCAGTGACCATTCCTCTTCCCCATTCGCGGAGTGTCTCCGAAGGAGAATCTACCGATCTTTCTGCAGTATTACCCAAAATTGGTAATCTTTGTCAGTTAACCTGTCTATTCATATACGTCCAGGTAGGTCAGTAACCAACACATATTATACCACAAGATTGATTGTTTTTCATCCATCCCCCCTAACCCCCCTTTCAAAGCTATTCCTTATAAGGAACTCCTAAAAACCCTGTGGTCTGTGTGGTCCGTGTGTTCCGTATGGGGGGCAAAAATCTTGTCTACAATTCTCAAAAAAATGTCTAATTCAATACACTTTTCTCATAAAAAAGCCACTCCAAGACCTATACATAACTTGTCTATTTTGTCAAAATTTCTGTTAAGAAAGATGTTTATAAAGGATAGCTTTCAAAGGGGGGATGGAGAGCGCGGGTCTTCAAACAACCTTAAGATGAAATTATTCAGTCGTATTATTACATACTTCCACACTAACCTTCCAGTATAGTGCGAGCTTCTTGATTCACAGTCCCAGTATCCCGTCGGACAGGCCTGTACTTTTTAGTTTACTCTCGATTCATCTCACGCGCTTCTCACAGATTATGGAGTAAGGCTTCTCAACCCTCTAGCTAAGGTATTGATATCCTTAAAATTAAACTAATGAGCACCTAATTTTGTTGACACTACATATAGTATCTTTGCGTAAATCTTGTAATTATTAATTATTAGACATCTCTATCTAGATAAAGAGGGAGTAGGGAGTAGGGGGAAATAATTGATGATTTATGTACGATAATTGATTTTATTTTTTATTATTGGAAATTTCTATTGATTATTTAGTAAACCCACACAGGTTAGGGGACTTATGCAATACCTAAAACGAGGATATACCAATAATTAACTTTCTTTATTCTGACCAAAAAATAAGGTCAATAGCTTCCCCTTTTAAGGGTATGAAAATAATAAACTTCAATATTTCAAGGATCTAGCTTCATCGGTCGGTATTGTTAACTGTTAGCGAAGCTCCTCAGCAGGAGGCTAACTGATAACTGAAATGACCTGTAGCCTTCTGCCTTTTACTGTACTAGCTACTTTGAGATAGCTTGGCCTCCTGAGCAACCTGGTCAACTCGATCGCTAGCCAACTGTGCTATTATTTGTTTTGCTTCTGGACTTCCTAACCTATGCAAAGCTTGTACAAGTCTATACCGGATTTGCCAGTCACTATGGACAGCAAAAGGTTTTAGTAAAGGAATAGCTGCTAAATTTCCTAGTTCGCCTAGGGCACTAATGGCCATAGTCTGTATTAGTTCATTGTCTGATTTCAGAGCATCTTCTAGTAAAGATAATGCTTTTGGTTCCCCCATTTCTCCTATTGCTGCAACTATACTAACTTTCACTAACCATTCTGGAGTATTCTGGTATACCTGTTGTAGGTCATCAAAAGCTTCGGTGATTTTTAATCCTCCTAGAGCATCTGCTGCTGCTGCTTGGACATCTGGTTCAGGATCGTTGAGCAGACAGTCACGCAATATTTCTTGGGATATTGTTAAATTTTGTTTTCCCAAGCTTGACATTTGACTCACCGCAGCGTACCGAACACGAGTATCTTGGTCTTTGATCGAAGTTTGAATTAATTCAAAAGCCTTCTCTGGTTCTATTTGACGCAATTGATTAACTCCACGTAAGCGATCGCCTAACTCTTCAGATATTAGTAGTTGCTGAATTGAATCTGGGGTAACACTCATTTCCATAAGTTCTATATGTTTTAATTTTTCTAAGCTCTCTACCCTTAAATATCGCGATTATAAATATTTCTTTTTTACCTAGCATCATACCTTCATTAGCAGTTTTAATCAATGCTCTATCTTGAGCAACTGCTCAGTATGAGGCTTAATCTTATCGCAATGTGAATTATCATTATCTATAATTAATTATTACATTTGTTTTTGTTGATTTTTGCTCCCCTACCATAAATTGTGTTGAATAAGATCAAAGTTACTCAGTTGCCATAGCTCTAATAATGTCTCCACGAGTTAGTATACCAATCACTTCGCCATTATTATTTAGCACTGGCAACCGATGAATATTACGCTCGTGCATAAGTCTAGCTGCTGCTGGGAGAGGTTTTTCAGGTGTAGTAGTTAGAGGATTTTTAGTCATTACTTCCCCAACAGTTTCTCCTAAAGCTTTGTGAATTTCTTTTTCATAGCGAGCTGGATTTTCTAGGAAAATAACACTATCTAGGAGCATAATGTAAGGTGGAGGTGTGACTCCACTTTCTTGCCACATCAAATCTGTTTCTGATACTATCCCAACTAATTTTCCCTTGTCATTAACTACGGGAAGACCACTAATACGTTGTTCTGCCAAAATTTTAATTGCTTCTTTCAAAGGCATTTCTGGTTTGGCAGTGATTGGATTATGGCTCATAACGTCTGATACAGTCTTGGTCATACTTACCTTTAGCTTTTTTTTCTAGTTAGAGTAATGATGATAGCTATAAAATAAAAATAAAAATACAAATTTTCCTTTTTACTTTGTTGCTTCAATGGTAATCATAAAAGAAAGTGCGACGTGCTGTACCATCACACCATGATTAAATCAAAGCTTACAATACAGAATAAAGCTATATTAAGAATTTATGATTAATGTCAACATCTGAAGGCCAAAAACAGGAAACTAACTCTGGCGATCGTTATGTATTTGTTTGCCAGAATCAGTCTTGTCTGCGCCACAACTCTCAAGAAGTCCTCAAGACCTTTAAAGCTGAGACAGAAAATTTGGTTGATGTGAATGTTGAGGCCAGTGGTTGTCTCGGCCAATGTAGTACTGGCCCTACAGTACGAGTTATCCCGGATGAAATTTGGTATTATCGAGTCCAACCTGATAATGTCCCATTAATAGTTTTACAACATCTCAAGGGCAATAAACCTGTAGATGATATGCTCAATCCTAGAATCCATCCTCGTTTTTACTGATCGACAAATAATAGAAACCTGTACTCCATATCCTAAAGCCTTTTAACCGCCGCGAAAACCCATTCCTGAATTAATTTATTAACTTGCTCAGGAACTTCGTCATGGGGACAATGACCTGCTTTTAAGAAGTATTCTGTTAACTGAGGATAATATTTGCGAAATTGGGCACTTCTGGTTTGGGTTTTAATCCAAGGGTCAGCTTCTCCCCAAAGCATCAGTAGGGGACAGTTTAACTGACCTAACAATAAATCCACTTTTTGGCCAGATGGTGTCTTAAACATAGAGGCAAAGACTTTGGCTGCACCAGGGTCGCAAGAAGGTCGATATATATCTTCTATTAATTGATCTGTAATAGCACTTTGATCTAAATAAACTTTCTGTAGTGTTTTTCTAATAGTGCTACGTCGTCGCGTCCATTGAAATAATAAAAAACTAGGTAAGTCTTGCAACAGTAACCACTTTGTGCTTTGAGAAATAACTTTTCTCCATAAGGGAGGTTTAGAAATGGTCTGAGATTCAGTAAATGATCCGGCACTGTTAATGAGTATTAAACCTACTGCAGAAGTTGGATATTGAGCTGCTACAGATAATCCTGTATAGCCTCCAAGAGAATTTCCTGCTAAGACTACCGATCTACCAATGACTTCGGTAATAAAGTCATTGATCTGTTCTTGCCATAGCTGACCACTATATTGCCAGTTTGGTTTGCCTGAACGTCCAAATCCCAGTAAGTCAATAGCCCAAACTTGAAAAAACTGGCTGAGACCTGCAACATTTTTCCGCCAATGGTCTGTGGATCCTCCAAAGCCATGTATTAATAGTAAGGGTGGGTGTGGTTGTTCAGGCTTACCTGCACATAAGTAGTAGATTGGCTGATCTCGCCATTGCCAATAACTACCAGGAACTGTAGCTGTGGTAAACACCGATTTACTTAACATATATTATTAAAGACTATAAAGATTTATTAAATTACATTAAATACTATATCAAAAATTAAATGGGATCGAATTATCTTAATTCCCAGAATGTCGATCATCAATGATCCCAATAAAAATATAAGGAATTAGGATACAGGAGTTAAAATCAATCTTTGCCTTTGGATTCAAACCCAACTAATTGCAGACACGGCCAGTGACTGTGGGGAGATTTGACCGCCTATAACCTCCAGTTAGGAGTTATCTCAATACCCTATAGAACCCATTTGGGATCTATTTAAAAAGATATGAGGAGATAGGGAGATTGGGGGATCGGGGGATCGGGGGATCGGGGGATCGGGGGATTGGAAGTATTTTTCAACCTTTTTCTGATATTTGCTCTCCCTGCCTCCTGAATCCTGCTAAAAAATTTAATCGCGGGCCTTGATACCCAATGACTTATATATCTATAATCTACCTGTTTTTTAACTACCGATTTAGTTCTCCAAAGTTCCTAGTCGTTTGCCCAGCATATTCTTCAGGAGAAAGCTATTCACAAAACGCCTGGGCACAAAAAACAATAACCTAGCAGACTTTGATATTTTGAGGGTGAAAATAGGTGAAAGCTCTACAGGGTATGGGAAAATAGCTCAATAGCCTTAAAATGTCTCGAATCTAGATAGATAAATAAACAGGCTAATTTAGAGATTAAACCTTTACGATGTAATCCTTTAATGCTATCTTTATAGTGTTTTTTACTCAAGTATTAAGAGTAGATATTAGATTATTTTGTAGAACATCTCCGAGAATTTACACTAATTCTGCTTAGGTACTTTATTTTTTCCAAGAGTTTTGATACTATAGAAAATATGAGGGCAGCGATGCTCAAATAAAAGCTTTTTGAACTGTAGAGGAGATTGACAACTCTTGAAAAGAGTAGTTGTTGAATATACCCCATACAAAGGCTAGGGAGTTTTTTAAGTGATTGCTATATCATCACGTCCACGTCAAATAGATCAAAATTGGGTGACAATTAGCTTCGCTTCTACCCTCTATTTGTGTCCGATCCTCGATCTGCTACTGGCAGATGTTCCTAAACACTGGCATCCAGAACTGCGATTAGGATTACAAGAGGCGTTAGTAAATGCGACAAAGCATGGGAATAATTTAGACCCCACTAAAACAGTTTTAGTCCGTTTTTCAATTGTCAAAGACCACTACTGGTGGGTGATATCAGATCAAGGTCCTGGTTTTAAACCACCTTGTAGACCCAACCAAAACAACCAAAAAATTGCAGCAGATGATGATCCGGAAAACTACACAGATTGTGACGATGAAAAAGAATGTGGTCGAGGAATATACATTATCTACCAAGTTTTCGATTATATTGAATGGAATTCCAAGGGCACAGAGTTAATGCTATGCAAAAAGGTAAGGAATAACTCTAGATTGCCCTTGGTACGATGAATAATTAACTGAAGTAAAACAGATTAATTTTTCTGAGAACCATGACCTGGACATGGAGGAGCTGAAATTGAGCGATCTAACCAGTTAGTAGCTTGGTTTAGGCGTGCGATCGCTTCAGTGGGTTGACCCTTAATCAGAAAAACTAAGCCAGCTATAGTTAGCTCTAATGCACGAACTTGGCGATTAGATTTCAGTCGATGCCAGTCTCTTTCTGGTATAGCTAGTCTTTCGGCTAAAGCTTGGGCTAGTTCTAGTGTGCTATATTCTTGTAAATCTCTATGATTAGAAGTATCTACTTTGTTAGTCATAGTTGTAAGGTTTGAGTTAGAGTTAAGCATATCTACTTAAATAATGTTTTCCAGTGAACTTACTATACTTAAGTATGCCAGGATGAATCCTTTTCCAGAACATTCTCCAAAAAAATTAAATGATGAGTGTTCAAATTATGCCCCAGTTAATCAGGACTCAGAAGTTTCAGACATGGAACTGGCACAAGCATTGGCCGAGGTAGAACATAATCTTGCTGCTGTAAAAGAACGTTATTCTCAAGTTCAGTATTACCAGAAACGCAAAGTAGAACTCCAGCATCGTTTAGAAGAAGTACGACCCGAAGTACGTCGCCAAAAAACTCATAAATTGCGAGAAGAGTTACAACAGATACAGACAGAATTAGAAACAATAGAATTAAACCTAGAAAGCAGTTTATTTGGTTGGAATAGCATAAAAGAACCATTTTGGCAAGCTTTGAGATTCGGAGGTTTAGGAATTGTTATTGGTTGGCTCTTAAAATCTTGTGCTGGATAATGTCAAACTATTAGACTTCTCCAAAAATGAAAAATCAAATCAATTCTTATCCATAAATTATCAATTACTCCCCTCTGTTCCCTGTTCCCTCTTTTCTGGAGATGTCTCTTCAGCTTTTGTCCTATATTTATTAACATCTGTATTCCAGCCAGAGATTTTTAGTCAGAGATTATTAGACTTGTCCCGTGATAATATAAAAAATTGTAAAAATTCTGCCCTGTAAAGCTTGTTGCTATTGGTCTGCTGTACAAAACTTAGACAATTGGCAAAACTAGGTAAAACCTGACCCACCCCCATCCCCTCCCAGGAGGGGAGCTAGAGGGGTGGGTGATGTTTGTTTATTGCTTTAACCTGGAGAGTCAGATCTTGCCAGTTCACAAGCGTAAATTCGGGTACAGTCCACCCCAGTATATTGATTTAGTTCTCCTAATCGAGATCGAACCAATAGGCCATTGAAGTCCCTATCTATTTTATTACCTCCGGCGCTTATTATAAAGTACGGTTGTAAAAATTCCAAATATTCCCCCATTGTTTTAGGGCTATTTCGTTCTCTAAGGTTAGTCACGAAAATATAAAGATTAGAGTAGCTTTTGCTTATTTCTGGAGTAAAACTTTTTCAGAGAATGAAATAGCCCTGACATTGTTTTATCTGTTATTGCCAGGGATATTAATACTAGCAACTATAGCAGGGAACAGGGAACACTTAACTGGGAACAGTTGGAAAAGTATTTCCTAGTCTAAAATTCATCATCAGTCCATGTCCTAACCAATTCTTTCTTAGCTATATCTCCCAAAATATTTAAAATAATTTCTCTGTCATTGTTTTAGCGATTTTTTATCACCCTAAAGTCACAAAAGTGGGATAATAAACCAGATAGACAGAGAAATGAAATAAAAAAAAGCATGAGACAAAGCAAATTTTCTGAGACCAATACAGAGCTATTTTATGATAGTGAAGATAGCCTTTATCGAAGTTTTTGGGACTCAGAAGGCAGTTTACATTGGGGCTATTTTGAGAACTTAACAGATGCCAAAGTAGAAGACTTTATTACTGCTTGTCAATACTGGAACGAATATATGCTCTCCCAGAGTGGCATAACTAAAGATTCTCGCGTATTAGACCTTGGCTGTGGTAATGGCAACACTGCTGTATGGTTATCCCAACAGACAGACTGTGAAGTAGTGGGAGTCGATCTTAGTGGTGTGCGCATTGAGAATGCTAAAGCTAAAGCACAGGAGTATCCTTCATTAAGACTGGAATTTGAGAAAGCATCGGCAACAAACCTACCCTATGAGGAGGGGAGCTTTACCCATGTTTGGAGTCAAGCAACATTGTCAGGACTTACGCAAGGACACTATATATGGTGTCTACTAATTTAGGCGATCGCTATAATTTTTCGAGCGATCGCCTCAAGATTTTTGCCATTTTTCAAACAATAGTAAAAAATACCTATAAAATCAAAATACCCCTGAACTTTATTGTGGGATTTTTCAGTTCTTGGAGAAGATAATCTGAGAGTAATTCATGTTTGACTTGATAGATAGTTTTTCCTATTTTAACTGCTAATATGCATAAAAAATTCCAGACTAACATGGCACAAGCTATATGATTTTTTTGAATTTGACTAATACGACATTGACAAAATTCTATGCCTGTTAATTGCTTGATTTCTCTGTGAAACTCTTCTATTTTCCATCTAGTCTGAGACTCAAACTCTACAGCATAAATGCGAAGATTGACTTAAGTCATTAGTTACAATATATTCTGTTCTATTGGTAGAAATAGTTGCCCAGAATAGCTTGACTTTCTTATCCCTTGGAAAACCTTTAACTTTAATTATTTTACCTGATATTTTTTCTGATTCATTCCAACATAATTCTCCTATTTTTTTATATTTTTCTACACCTCCAGTATCATCTACTAGACGATTTCTTTTTAAGGGACAGTAATATATTTTTCCCATATTATCTATCAATCCCATTAACCTTTGAGTTGCGTACCAACTATCCATTAACACAGTTTTAAATGGTATTTTTTTCCGGTTTACCAGACATAAAATCATTTCTTCTACATGATCTATTTTGGTCTTTTTATCGGTATCTGGGTCATAAATTCGATAATCTATTAGCCAAAATTGTTCGATTTGGGGATTGAAATATATACAATTTACTATCCCTATACCACGAACTACTTTATGCTCATTACCACTGTACTGTCTCCTAACTAACTCAATTTTATTACTATGTTCTTTGTTGAGAACTGTATCATCAAAGATTAAATAAGCTTCTGTATTAGTTACAATTTCTTCTTTAACATTTCTCCATAAGTCCTGGTCATCAAAATTTTCAATTTTTAAATAACGATTTATCCTGTCATGGCTAATATTTTCTAGGTGATTTGCTAAAGAGCGTGATAGTATAATTTGTATGAGAATTGAGTAAATATTGGTATGGGATCAATATAGTTAAAATTCATATAGCTAGCTCAAATTAACTAATATTATTTTCTCATAATTAGAGTATTTTGGCAAATTTTATTTACAGTTAGCAACATTTTTAACCCGTGAAAATTAACTATATTAGTGTCCTCTTTAATATAAGTTATGATGATTTTTTGATTCAAGCGATCGCTATAATTTTCCAAGCGATCGCCTAAATTAGTAGACACTATATATAGTGTCCTTGCGTAAGTCCTGATTGTATCATGTTCACGATCGCCATCAAGCTTTACGGGAAATTTATCGTGTACTTGAGGAAAAAGGTACGTTCATATTTGATGACCTGGTGTCACCTACACAGAAAATCAACAAAATAGCCCGCAAATATGTCTACGATCGATTGCTATTTGAACCAATATTTAGCTTGGACTCCTATAAAGATTTCCTCGCCCAGTTAGGGTTTATGGTTTTGGCAACTAAAGATTTGAAGGAGCATTTGCACAAGAGTTATGGGTTACTTTCCCAGTTGGCTTTACCTCAATATCCAGAACTGAGCGCAGCTTACGATCAAATGTGCGAGGCAATTCAAACCGATCAATTAGGTTGGGGTTATTACTTATGTGAAAAAGTTAGCGATCGCTTATCCTAGATATACGAAACTCAGGACTCCCAGAAATTGTAGGATAAATACGATGCTTGGTCAAGTATCTATGATGCTGAATTAGATCGACCTTATCGTGTCAGTCCAATTAAGTCAGCTCATACCTTAGCCAAAATACTGCCGAATCAAGAGGCAAGTATTCTAGATGCGGGAGCGGGAACAGGAATGGTGGGAGAAGCTTTAGCAGAACTGGGATATAGGAATCTGACTGCCATTGACTTCTCGGAGCAGATGCTAGAAATCGCTCGGAAAAAGCAAGTTTACAAGACTTTATATCAAGAAAATTTAGAAGTCCCACTCAATTGTTTTCCTCCTTTTAGCTTTGATGCTGTTATCTCAGTCGGTGTTTTTACTTTTGGTCATACCGATCCAAAAGCTTTACATAATTTAGACTCTTTGTTAAAATCAGGAGGCTATTTCGTCCTGACTGTGCGTGTAGACTATTATCAGGATAATAAAGCTTTCCATGAGGTACTCAAAGAACTATCATGGCAATTAATCAACCGAGAAGAATTGACAATCTTTGAGACTGAACCTATGTATGTTTTAGTCTTCCAAAAAGAATAGTTTTCGATTGATTCTATTAACATTATTGAGGAGAAAAAAAATAAAATGGGGACCATAAAGCTGATGCACGCCAAGCTACATCAAGTCCGTGTCACAGAAGCCAACCGCCACTATGTAGGTAGTATTACCATTGACCAAGAACTTCTGGAAAAAGTGGGAATTCTACCTTTAGAAGAAGTAGAAATTGTTAACATAGAGAATGGGAATCGCTGGAATACTTATGTATTGCCAGGAAAGGCAGGAAAAGGAGAAATTTGTCCTAATGGGGGTGGTGCCCTATTGTGTGAAGTTGGAGATGTGTTAATTATTTGGGCAAACAAACATTGCGATCGCGCTGAAGTTATGCGTGAGGGACATCAAGCGCGAGTGTTGCTTGCTGACAAAAATAACCAAGTTAAGGAAGTTTTCTACCAAACTCTTACTCCCAATGGCGGAACGTTAGAGTACAATGGCTATGAAACGGCTAACGGCAAACAACTGACAAATTCTCCAGTTATGGTAAGGGTGATTAACTGTTGAATGAAAATTGTATAAAGTAGTTGCTATTTGTAGAAAAGTGTTGTAATATTAAACAGCTAATAACTCTAATTAATTATAGTGGGTGAATGCGACTTGTTGACAGACATATTATTAACCGAACACATAACTTTTGGCGGGTGTGTGATGAGTTAGCCTTTAAATCAAAAAACTTGTACAACTTGGCTAATTATTAAAGAAATTCCCAGAGGCATTTACTGCCGAGGGAATAGTGAGCTGTGCCGTACAGCCAGTATTGGTTAATCCAATATCAAGATATTAAGCTGTCACGATTTTCTACAGTTTAGTTCGTACGGTTTGAAAGATTAAATGAGAATTGAGCTATCGATCGCCTAATTTTAAAAGCAAGACAAATATAGCGCTACACGCAAGTTAAAACTCAAAAGTCATGCATCGAGTGTGTAATTCTGAGGTCTCCACTTCCTGCGGAAAGGCTTCGCCAACAGAATGTAAGACACACTCAAGACAGTCAAAAATAATCTCTGAGTGAGTTTGAGCATTTATACTAAATCCTGTTTTAAAAAAACAGTTTTCAGTAAACGGCAAAAACCCTGTAGAGACCTTGCATGCAAGGTCTTTACAGACTGGTAATATAACTTGGTTTTAATAATCGGATTTGGTATTATAAGTGTCCTAGCCTATTTGCATAGTGCTATAGCAGGGAACAGGGAACACTTAACTGGGAACAGTGTTTCCTAGTCTAAGATTCATCATCAGTTTATGTCCTAATCGCCCTGGCTATTGCTATATATAATAAAATAGCCAATCGCTCTCAAGAGTTTTGAGGCGACAATTTCTATAGTATAGTCAATAATGAGGAATAATAAACAAAACAAAAATGGCAAACTACTATCAGGTTCCCTTAAAAAGACTGAATTCAGAAAATGCTCAAGGAATGGGAGTTTGCTTCACCACATTTGAAGATGTGGAGATAGATTTGTGCAGATGGCCGACTCAAGGTAAACGACCTCTTATTTCTGTAGGAGGTTACGGTGCTGTTCTTGAAGAAGAGTTCAAAGTCTATTGGCGGGGTTCGACAGTCTTTTCTGCTGGTCATCAGAATGCTCGCGGTGGTGCAACAGGTAAGATAGTGTCTGACCCAAAAAGTCAGTCCAAGTATGTTCTGTTAAATTGGCTAAGTGCGCATCTGGATGCAGGAGAAGCTTTGATGCCTAAAAATGGTGAACCGAGTATATTTCTTGTAGCTCCTCCTAAAGAAGACGTCAAGCCAGAAGATTTTGTAGCTCTTTATTCAGATGGTAGCTGTGGTATATCAATGCACGCTGGAGTATGGCACACAGCTCCTCTATCACTTTCAGAAAAAGAAGTAGTTTATCAGCGAAAGCAAGGCAGTATCTATGCTACAATAGATTGTCTTTTGTTGAAAGAACACAACACTTGGTTAAAAATTCCCCTACGTCAACCTGAAGCAGTTTAACTAACTCTATTAATCAATAAATTAAGATGAAAACTCTAGTTCAGCAACTCAAAAGTGCTTTTCGGATCGAATCAGTTGCAACCGTCGATAACGGGGTGCAGGTCACTTGGAAAGACGGTCACGAAAGCTTTTATCACAACCTCTGGCTGCGGGATACTTGCCACTCTCCAAAATGTTTTCAGCCGGATACATTGAGCCTTAATAGTGGAGAAGGGGAAGGACACGACCCTCTGAAAATGCCACTAAACCCAATCCCTCAAACAGTCAAAATTGACGGCGAAGGAAATTTGGATATTATTTGGGGAGGTGAAGAAGCAGGACATCACAGCGTATACAATCCATCCTGGTTGCGAGTTCACTGTCAAAAAGACCCTGCCCTGAAACAGGGACGAAAACCCTTGCTGTGGGATTCATCACTAGAAATCCCTCATTTCGATTACCATGAGGTGATGAAAGATGAGTGGGTACTATTGGATTGGTTGGAAAAAATGGTAGAATTGGGAGTAGCAATAATTGACAACTTTCCCAAAAATAAAGCAAGTTTTCAGCTCCTAGTAGAGCGTGTTGGGCCGATCCAAGAGCGATATCATCCTACTCACATATTTACCCTAGATACATCAAACAAACTGGCAGGAAATATTCACCATGCTTATCAGTATATGGAACGTTTGCACAATCATACAGATCATATTTCCTATAACGTTCCTCCCCGACTGCAATTTCTGGGGTGTATTGAATACGATAACCCTGACAATGACAAACAGGCTTATTCTACCCTAGTAGATGGCTTCAAAATAGCAGAAGTTCTCAGGACGCAGCAGCCAAAATTTTTCGAGTTACTGACTCAAGAGTATGTGCCAACCGGTCGCAGGCGGGTAGCTGGTGTAGAAGAAAAAGTATCCCCTGGTGAAAAGAATACTAAGAAGTACCAATGGGAAACGTATCATAGGCAGCACGTCATTAACTTGGATGAAAATGGTGTAGTATATCAGATTCGTTACCATGAAAACGATCGAGTACCACTAAATATTTCCCATGATAAAATTCAAGACTTATATGCCGCTTACCAAGCATTTACAGCCTTAGCTGAATCTCCGGAATATAGTGCGGAATTTTTGATTGCACCAGGACAGGTATTAGTTAATGATAACTGGCGATTGCTCCACGGGCGGACAGCTATTCATAATCCTGGGCTACGAAGAATTTTACTAGGGGCGTATATGAAGCCAGAAACATTCCGCAGCAGACGGAGAATTTTGCTTGGGAAAAAAAGTGGGATGCCAGATATGTGGTTAATGGGATGTTCGGACCGCGCTTTAGAAATTCTGGCAGACCGCATGAATCCTTGAAAAAAATAGATTATGGCTTAATTTAGTCATTCGTATTGTTTAATTTTTAGTTGAATATCTTTTAAGAATATTGAGGTAGTAGGATGACAACAGTATTGCAACAACTTAAACCTGCTTTTCGGATTGAATCCGTAGCAACAACTGACAATGGTGTAAACATTACTTGGAAAGATGGCCACGAAAGTTTTTACCATAACCTTTGGCTTTTAGATAGCTGTCGGTCTCCTAAATTCTTTGACCGAGATACTTTGAGCATCACCAGCGGGCACGATTTGCTCAAAATTCCTTTAAACCCAACACCCCAAGAGGTTAAGCTCGATCGCGAAGGTAATTTAGATATTGTTTGGGGCGGGGAGCAAACAGGGCATCAAAGCGTTTTTGATGCTTCATGGCTACGGGTTCACTGTCAAAATGAACCAGCACTCAAACAACGACGCCAAGCTCTACTGTGGGATTCGTCAGTGTCAGTGCCTCATTTTGACTACCATGAAGCGATGAAAGATGATGGGGTGTTATTGCTGTTCCTGAATAAGATAGTCGAACTAGGGGTGGCAATTATTGACAATGCTCCCAAGGATGAAGAGAGCTTTCGGGCAATCGTAGAACGAGTAGGACCTCTGCGACAACGATACCATCCCAGCAATGTGTTTACGATGGATAGGGGCGACATAAAAGCCCAGGGTATCCAACATTCCTATCAAGTGGGAAGGTTAAGAAATCATACTGATGTTACTGCTTATGACATTCCCACTGGGCTGCAATTTCTGGAATGTATCCTCTATGAGAACCCAGATGGCGATCGCCAAGCATATTCTACGGTAGTTGATGGTTTTAAACTGGCAGAGGTAATCAAAACAGAAAATCCCTGGTTTTTCGAGTTGCTAACTACGGAATATATACCAGCAGGTCGTAGGCGGCTTTCAGTTGAGGAGAAATTATCAGAGAATGATTCCAGTGCTAGAAAGTACGAATGGGATGCTTATCGGCACAACCATGTAATTAATTTGGATGAAAATGGAGAAGTGTATCAGATTAAGTACAATCACAATACGCGAGTACCTTTGGTGGTTTCTGACGATAAGATTCACGACCTATTGGCAGCCTATCGCCGATTTTCAGAACTTTTGCAAGCTCCTGAATATAATGCCGAATTTTTGCTGACTCCAGGAGAGATATTGGTGGTTGACAACTGGCGAGTTCTTCACGGAAGAACGGGAATTTGGAATCCTGCTCTCAAACGAATTGTTTTAGGAGCTTATTTAGAAGAGGAAAGCTTCCGCTGCCGACGACGAATTTTATTGGGAGACAAAACCGGGATGTCAGACTTATGGTTAATGGGATGTTCAGACCGCGCTTTGGAAATTCTGACAGACAGATATTTATAGATCCCAAATGGGTTCTATGATCGGGAGTAGGGGAGTAGGGGAGTAAGGGAGGAAGAGACCCACCCCTAACCCCTCCCAGGAGGGGAATCGAGTATTGGAGGTATATGGGATATTTTTCAGCCTTTTTCTCCTCTTGCCTAATTCTTACAATTGAAAAAAACTCTTCTGCCTCCCCCCTTTCAAAGCCTTCCTTTCACCAAAGTATAAGTATTCAGGCGGACATGATATGACTAATCAACTGAAATATTGGCAACAGCAATCCTTGGGAACACCTGTGGCGATTGCCATGGCTTCATTATTTGCAGCTTTAATTATCCAAGCCTTAAACCCAATTCTAATTAGATTGAGCGAAAGCGAAGTCAGTCCAAATGCCGCAATCTTTCATCGCTTCTGGATTACTCTTGCTATAGTGGGGCTGTGGAATGGACTTCAAATAGCAGGATATCCACAATCTGACAAGGAAGTTGAAGCAAATTCAGCATATACAACTCAAGTGCTGTGGCTGTTGCTAGCAATGGGAATTATGGGTGGTACTGCCATGCTACTTTGGGCGTGGTCTTTAACTCAAACTTCAATTGCCAATTCAGCCCTTGCCTTTAGTATGACTCCTTTATTCACTTGTTTTTTAGAATGGCTAGTTTGGGGTAGGCGCTTCGATCTAAAATTTGGCATCGGGATGGCGATCGCGATAGTCGGAAGTTGTGCCTTGGGAGCCAAGGATTTCTCATACAACGCGCTTTACCTACAAGGCGATGCCATTGCCTTGCTAGGGGCAGTTTTTTATGCTGTTTACTTGATGCTTGCAGAAAAACTGCGAACTCAGTTGACGGCAATAATAATATTACTTTGGCGCTACGCAGTTAGCATTGTATTAACTTTACCTTTGATATTCATTGGTGGCGATGGCATTTTTCCCTATTCTTGGATGGGTTGGTTTTTCCTGATTCTCCTAGCCGCCACCACTGCTTCTCAGGTACTTATAGTTTATAGTCTCAAGCAGTTACCCTCTAGTTTGGTCGCCCTGGTCTTGCTCATAGATCCGGTCTTAACCGCTATTCTAGCTTGGATTATCTTCTCTGAACAACTAGGCTGGTTGAACTGGATCGCTTTTGCAGTAATTTTGTTAGGTGTTTACCTTGCCACCTCCAGCAAATCTGCTGTTAAGACTCAAACAGAGTGATAGTTGGGCGACTTAAAATTTTAGTTTTTTTTGAATATGGCTGAAGCTCTAGGGATGGCAAAAAATGCCGATTTCTAGAGCTTTTCTTGACAAAGAAAAACTTTATTTGATTGATAGTTTATGCTAAATTTTATATAATATCATGTCCGGTAAATTAGTGATAAAAAAATTTTCTCTTATTCCTTATTCCTTCTTCCTTCTTTCTTCCCTCCTGACTCCTGACTCCTGACTCCTCCGTAGTTTATTTATAAGTATTCAACCGGACATGATATAATACCAAAAATCAATCAAAATAGCAAGTCTGATAGACAGGATTAAATCAATGACAAAGCAACGAATTGCCGAAATATTAAGAAGCGGTCAACCTGATGAAAAAGTGACAATTCAAGGATGGGTACGCACTAAGCGAGAATTAAAAGAATTTGCTTTTGTTGAAGTTAATGATGGTTCATGTTTAGCTAATTTGCAAGTAGTATTAAATCCCGATCTACCAAATTATCAGGAAAGTTTGCAGCAGATGAATACAGGTGCCTCAGTAGAAGTGACTGGTATTTTGGTAGAGTCGCCAGCAAAGGGGCAAAGAATTGAACTGCGGGGGGAAAGTATGCTTGTTTACGGTGATGCTGACCCTGAAACTTATCCTTTGCAAAAAAAACGTCACTCTTTTGAGTTTCTTCGCACTATTGCACATTTGCGATCGCGCACTAATACTTATGGGGCTGTTTTCCGAGTCAGAAATGCTTGCGCGACCGCCATACATCAATTTTTTCAAGAAAGAGGTTTTTTGTGGATTCATACTCCTATTATTACTGCTAGTGACTGCGAAGGTGCAGGGGAAATGTTTACTGTTACTAGCTTAGATTTAAACAAAATTCCTCTCACAGAAAAACAAGATATTGATTTTAGTCAAGACTTTTTTGGAAAGTCGGCTTTTCTAACAGTTAGTGGGCAGTTAGAAGCCGAAATTATGGCAACTGCTTTTAGTAATGTGTATACGTTTGGTCCGACTTTTCGAGCAGAAAATTCTAATACTTCTCGACATTTAGCTGAGTTTTGGATGATTGAACCGGAGATGGCTTTTTGTGATTTGGAAGGGGATATGGATTTGGCGGAGGAATTTTTGAAACATATTTTTAAATCTGTTTTAGAAAGTTGCCCAGAGGATATGGAATTTTTCAATAAACGGATCGATAAAACTGTTTTGGAAACAGCGGATACGATTATTAATAATAATTTTGAAAGGATTAGTTACACTGAGGCTGTTTCTTTGTTAGAAAAGACGGATAAAAAGTTTGAATATCCGGTAGAGTGGGGTTTAGATTTACAGTCGGAACATGAACGTTATTTATGTGAGGAGTTATTTAAAAAGCCTGTCATTGTAACTGATTATCCAGCAAAAATTAAGGCTTTTTATATGCGGTTGAATGATGATGGTAAGACGGTTAGGGCAATGGATGTTTTGGTGCCGAAAGTAGGAGAAATTATTGGTGGTGCCCAGAGGGAAGAACGTTTAGATATTTTGGAAAGAAGGATAGATGAACAGGAGATGAATAAGGAGGAGTTATGGTGGTATTTGGATTTACGCAGGTATGGTACTGTGCCTCATGCCGGGTTTGGTTTGGGATTTGAAAGAGTGGTGCAGTTTATGACAGGAATGGGGAATATTCGAGATGTGATTCCTTTTCCAAGGGCGCCTTTAACGGTGGATTTTTAAAGTTATAGCGCTAGGGAATAGGGAACAGGGAAAAGCATACTTTAAAAGGGGTTTCAGGATTTAGAAATGTCTTAACCTTAATGTGTAGCTCTAGATATTAGATATCAAATCTGCTTCCTTTGGAGCGTTATGAGAAACCGAGTGTATGGAAAGTAAATGTTAGTATGGTGGGGTATTTAATAAACCCGGTTTCTTTGCTTTTTTAGTTGTAAAATCAGAAATAAATTAGCTTAGAGATAAGTAGGTAAGTGAGAAAATTTACAACTACGTCATTGTGACTGGAACGGAGTGGAGGGAAGCAATTTCAAGGGTTTTGACTATATCAACATTTGATTAAATAGTAAGTAGAGCAAGCTAAAAAAAAGAGGTTACATATTGAGCTAAAAAATGCCTCAAAATACTGATATACCTCAATTTTGAGCTAATTGACAATTTGATACATAACGCACAAAATTTATCACGCTCTACTTAAGGTTTATTTAAACCTATCTACTTATGGATAAATTATGGTTAAATTTCTCTGTGTATTTTTGAGCTTTTCGATTACTTCATTAGCTTTAATATCATAGTCTTGATTTGGGTTTCGTTTGTGAAATTTAATTAATAAGTCTATGTAAAATTGATAGTATTTTTGAACTGTAGTGAAATAGGATGGAGGGAGGTTCGTAGCGATCATTTGTGTATTAAGTTCTTCGATAATTTTGATAGCTGATTCGATTTTTGTTAATGCTTCGTTTAATTTACCTTGGTAGTATTTTAGAACTGCTAAATTATAAAGAGTATTGGCAACACTCTGTCGGTCTTTAATTTTTTGGGATAAGTCTAGAGATTGGTTGAAGTAATCTAGTGCGGTTTGTTTTTTTTCTAAAGCATTGTAGACAAGACCAATATTATTCAGAGTCATAGCTTCCCCTGGAACACTTTGCATTTTTTTGAACAAGTCTAGGGATTGGTTGAAGTAATCTAGTGCAGTTTGTTTTTCTTCTAAAGCATTGTAGACAAGACCGATATTATTGAGAGTTATGGCTGCCCATATTTGGTAGTTTGTTTTTTGATAAAGTCGTAGTGCTTGTTCAAAAATTTCTATTGTTTGTATTTTCGATGTCTCTGTTTCTTGTTTGAATAGTTTATTCCCTTGTCGATATAATTTATTTGCTTTGAGACTGAGTTTTATCTCTATAAAAATTATTATTACACTCACAATTACAGAGAATATTAATAGATAAAGCATGATATTATACCAAATCCGGTTATAAAAAGTATCTTTTTGAAATTCCTCTCTAACCCTTCTGCCTTCTGCCTTCTGCCTTACCCTCATTATAAGGCTCTCGTGTAAACCGGATTTAGTATTACCTAACGTCAGATTATTCGCATCATGCAAAATGACTGATAAGATTAATAATACAAATACAGAAGCAATAACATTAAGTAGCATTAAACTACCGATAAGTAATACAAACAAAGTTAGTTTGTAACACTTTTTCGTCGTCTTTTTTGAGAAAATGAGCTGCGGTTAGCACAGTACAAACATCAGTTTCTCCAGATACAAAAAAAACAGTTATATCTTCAGATTGATTTATAGAGGATAGTTTGACAATACTCGGTTCTAGTCGAGAAGCAATTTTTTCTGATGATAATTCTCTAGAACAATTTGTCAGAGTTAGTGCTAGGAATATTAGACCAAAGATTATTGGTAAAAATTTCATCTTTTTCAGAAGTTGAGAAATCTGATTCTTACCATTATACTTACAATTACAAAAATTAATAATTAACAATTAACAATTAATAATGACCTCTTCTGTAATAGAAGGATTTGGTTAATTAATGTTGAAAATTTGTATTAATCTCCCAATATTTCATCAACAGTAAAAGTTACATTAGGCAAAGCTTGAATTGTCAAAGTTTCACCGCGCTGAAGACTCTGCACAGTCTCATAACCATTCGCAGCAGGTTGTCGATAAACTTCCAGACATTTTTGAGGAAGATTCACCAACCAAACTTCAACAATATTATTCTCAGCATATAAGGGAATTTTTATTTCTTGGTCATATTTAACTGTTGTATAGCAATTCCCAAAAAGCGTGAGATACAAAATTCCCTGGTTTTAGGGAACACTTAACTGGGAAAACTTAACTGGGAATAGGAAGTAGGGAGTAGTAATTCTGGTTCCGTAGGAATAAATAAAGAAGAAAAACAACTGTACCTCATTAGCTTGGGAAACGCTATATCTGACACTTCTATGAGGAGAAATATATCTTCTGGTTGAGGATGTTGAGTCTGATAAAAATCTTGCCGTCGTTGCAGCAAACTGATGTCTGGTTCTGGTTCAGAATTATCATTCAATCTCACAGGATTTTGAATTCTCACAGTAACAGTTTTTGCTAAACGCAAAAGAATAGTTCGTTAATACGGTCTACACAAGCTGCGTGATGAAGACCAATAGGGGACATTTTGACAATTTCTCCTCGGATTAGTTCTACTCGTTCATTTTCTGTTAATACTCCTGTTTCCAGCATTTTATAATACTGGTCTACAGTAAATAATACTGGTCTACAGTAAATAGTCGTCGCAATAATTGTACAGACATTACCAACTCCTTGAAAATAGTTACATTAATTTGTTTATATATAGCAATTAGGAATGATTTTGATAGAATTTAAGAACGACTAAGATAAATCAAAATCCTTTTATATTCTGACTCCTGTAAGGGCGATTCGCGAATCGCCCCTACGACTCCTGACTCCTAATTACCACTAAAATCTTACACCTGAAATATGATTGCTATATAACAGTTATATTTACAATAAATAGACCTCTCCGGAAAAGAGGGAGTAGGGAGTAGGGAGTAGGGGGAAAGAATTGATGATAATTGATTTGATTTTTTATTATCACCAGATGTCTAATATTCTGACTTAACTTTAACTTGTTAATAACTCTATCAAGTCCTCAGTTATCGGACAAGCTGTTTCCCTTTCAAAATGAAGAAACATCGGACTAAAATTTGCCTCAAGAAAAATATATTCTCCATTAGGTTTAAATCTCCAATCAATACCAGTCCATTTCAAACCAAATGCTTTGGTAATAGCTAAACATTGTCTTTTTATATCCTCTGGTGTTTCTAAATAGATTAATTTTGCTCGTTTATCTTCCCTAAAATCTAAGGAACTACTCCGAATTTCAGCAGAATAAACTTTTTCTCCAATAACATAACTACGAATATTAGTACCGGGAATATATTCTTGGATAGTTACAGGAGAAACACTTAAAGCTAAATTCATTCGATTGATTTCTAGATGTTCTTTCGTTAAAAGCTGAGTATGAGAACCACCATAAACAGGTTTAAAAATTACATCCAGATAAGATTGAGAGAAATTGATAATTTCCTGAGCATCATTAGTAACTAATGTAGCTGGAATAGTTACACCTATTTTTTTCGCTAAACTTAATTGTAATGGTTTCTCCTTATGAAATTCATAAGCTTCCCAACCATTCACCCATTTCTCTGGTTGAGACTGCATAAAAGAGCGTAACAAACCAGTTGCATCATTAACTGCTATTGTCTGCTGATATGAATCATTTAATTGAGGAACATTTACTCCAGAAAAAGTCCGCCAAAAAATTTTATTTATATCTGCTAAATCCCATTTTCTGCCATCTGGAAATGTTAAACATCCTGTATGAGTAATAGGTTGCCAAGAGATTTTTAATTTAGTCGGAAATAAACGAGTATCTAAATAATCAACTGTTATTCCTTTTGCGGTCAGACATTGTTTGAGGTGAGCAGCATGAATATCTTCATCACTACCCAGAATTAAAATTTTCATAAGTTAATCAAATGCAATTTTTCTAAATAGACATCTTCAGAAATTATATAAGTATTATCCCAAACTCCTGTAGAGATTTTGCACAAGTTATAGTATTTAAGTTTAAATATGAAACTATTTGTTACATATCTATTGTTTGAAATAATCCTCGAAAATTAGTATCACTAAAAGTTATCATATCAAATGTGCAAAATAATTCTACTTATTAATCTCTCCATTTTCCTATCTCCATATCAATTATCGGTAGCAAATATTAACCTATTCCATATCATATCTTACAATCTTACTTTAAACTTTTAACTTTTGACTTCAGTGAAACGATATTACTTACAGCGGATTCCAGGTTGATGAGGTACAGTGACACTAAATTTTTAAATAGTTTTTGAAGTATAGAATAAAGTTTTCATGTCTTTAATCAAATCTACTAGAATCACTGTACCACACTTACATGGAATAGGCTGTAAATTACCTTTGTTAGTCATCCTAAAAATATTTTTTCCTGCTGTTCGTAAAAATCTCTTATACTAAACAGGATTTAGTAAGACCACAAATGAGTAGGTATAGTGTAACCAGTACTAATCTGTTAATTTTTTAATTTCATCCGTCATAGAGTTGAGAAGACAACATCTTTTTTCTAGAACCATTTCCAGTTGCTCAATTGTTTCAAAATTAAACTAATCCCCATAATCTCTCAGCAGGCTGTAATTCAGGTTTGGAAAGCCAAGCTTGAAGAATTTAAGCAATTAGAGCAGTTAGGAAAAATTGATTTATATTACTTAGATGCAGTGGGGTTTAGTATGATTCCTTAGGTTCCTTATGGCTGGCAAGATATCGGAGAGTACTCAAGGATTCATAGTCCCCATAATCGTCACCTTCTCAATGTTTGAGGAATCATGAATCCCCAGAATTATCTGGAAAGTTATGTTTCAACTCAGACAATTAATTCTGATGTAATTATACCAAATTCAAAAAGTAAGGCTATTCACCTTACCTCCTGACTACTGACTACTGACTACTGACTACTCCAAACCTAAGTAGCTCAAGTTTAGAAAATTGGTATTATTTCTAGTATATATGGTTTTTTCCTACTATAAATAAACCCACAGTGATTGTTGTATATCGATCATCTATTTATACAAGTGATGGGATTTTTGATAAATTTGAAGAGTGGTCGGAACTACAAATTACTATATTTAGTATGAAAATCTTATTTCTTTCCCTTTGCCTACTTATACAAAAAATTTATTATTTTTCATCATATTTCTAATACCAAATTCAAACAAGATAGTTAAATAGAGTTACAGTAAAATCCTCTGGAAAAACTATTACACCACTTTTTGAATTGATGAACTAAAAAGTTTTATATCATGTTCTGATAATTAGGTATAAATAAACTTTAAGTTTGTAGTTTAGCTTTAATGCTCCAAATATGTCTCTGGCACTAAAGCGCAACTACGAAGTCCTATTATAAGTATTTTACTAAACATGATATTAGAGTTTTAGAGAACAAGGAACAGGAAACAGAAAGTAATATTAAAACTGTACCTTATTATCTGCTAAAACTGCTGTAAGATATTTGCACTCCTCCTAATACCTAATAACTACCCAACAATACAATGTTGCTACATTGGATGAAATTAGTATCATTAATTCTCCTCAATTAATTAGAGAAAATTAATCCTCAAATTATCTAGAGATTGCACCTGTTCTATAATTGCAATTAAATCTCCTGATAGAGTAGATATATTAACCGAGTTATTAAGAATTTCAACACTATAATCATCCATAGTTCCTGGTAACTGAATTTGGTCAAAAGCAACATCAAAGTTTTTAATTACAGCAAAGTCTAAATTTCCAAAGCCAAGATAAAAAGGTACTCCTTCAGAAGAACCAAGTATAAATTTGTCTGCTGTGTTGACTTCTGAACTACCAATTAATATATCAATTTCTCCCACACCTAAATTATTAGGAATTATTCGATCATTGATTACATCATATCCCAAAGTATTAACACCAACAATTCTGGTATTGTTGCCAAAAGCAGTAATAATATCATTGCCATTAGTACCTGTGAAAAATCCTATACGTTGAATTTCAAATTCTCCAAACTGAACGTAATGTTCTAAACCAGAATTCAATTCTCCTCTATTGATAGCAACATTAACGCTAGGATAAGATTGCCGATAAATCTCTTCATTGAAATCTCCACCTTCTTCTCCTAATGCAAGAGTAGTCACCCCACCTTCTTCTCCTATTGCAAGAGTTGTTGCTATTCCTTCTTCTGTTCCTACTTGAGTGATAATCCTATCATCAGTAATAATAGGAGAACCACCTTCTTCTCCCAATGTCTCAGTTGTAGCACCATCACCACCTTCTTCTCCCACTGCGAGAGTGGTAGGTGTGGGTACAGGAGCAAAACCACCTTCTTCCCCTATTGCTTGAGTAGTTCCTACTCCTGGAGGTAAAGCTATTGGAGTAATCCCAGCTTCTGCTCCCAACGTTGCAGTTGTTGGTACAGGTGAATTACCGCCTTCTTCTTCCGTTGCTACAGTTGTGGGTATAGGTTCACTCAAACCACCTTCTTCCCCTATTGCAAGAGTTGTTGCTATGGGGTCGCCACCACTTTCTGAATTATCAAAAGCTTCAGTTGTATTACCACCCTCTTCTCCTAATGCAAGAGTAGTTATAGGTACAGTGGAGTTATTAGGAAGAGGATTTCGTTCAACTTGACTTGTTTGTAGAGATTTCAGCAGTTCCGGAGTTGATTTTCCAAAAGGATGATTTTGTGTCATATTTTCTCCCAGTTCAACTTTATACTTAATATGGAAAATAACGAAGATATTACAATCTTCCCTGACTTCCCAGGATAATCTAGTAAATATTAATATAGATGACTAAACTACCCAATGACATAAATGAGGCGATCGCCCAAGCAATGGAAGCGACTAAAGCAGCTCTTCAAGATGGTTATACTAGACTCCAAATTGAGATAGTTGTTCCAGAGATTGAACTTCAAGCTCAATCTCTGGCAAAAGAATTTATTCCTGCTTTACTTGAAACAACTACTCAGCTCAAAGTCTTTTTTCCCGACACCGGAGCAGCAGCTTTAGCTAGACGAGATTGGCAAGATGTGACATTTAAAATAGAAGATATTGGCACAAGTAGGTCTCCAGTTGATACAAAAGTTGAACCCGAAGACCAATGTTTTTTATTAATAGCACCTTCTGCTGTAGAAGTGGCCCAAGCTGAAAAATTATCCAATCTGGCTGGCGATCGCCCAGTTGTGATGTTAATCCCCAGATTAGAAGATGTCTCTATCGTGGGAATTGGTTATGCAGCACGTCAACTCCGGGAAAGATTTATCAAAACTCTTGAATCTTGCTACTATATCAGGTCTTTTGGTGAGGGGGCCTTATATCGTTGTTATCCTTCTCCTTGGCAAGTTTGGCTTGAAGAAAATGGCCAGTATAAATTAATTGCTGAACAACCGGAGAAACCAGTGGGAGATCAACTAGATATGATTTTAGCTGAAGCTACTGGTACAGCTAAAATAGATAACTCTAGTTCATCCTCTGAGACAATAACTGCTCCGCCAAAACGGAAAGGATTACTAAGCGAAATTCAAAAATTCCTGCGTGCTTTAAGTAACTAAGTGTTAATACTGAATGTATTGAAGGTATTTTTAATCTGAAAATTACCGACCTAAATTTATTCAGGGTAAAATTTCTATAGAATTAGTTAAATTCTAATAACCCTGAAAATTAGGGTCGGTTAACCTCAGAAATTATATGGTAAAATATACAAATTAAGTTTAATATTGGGTGCTTGAATTAAAAAAATTTAATTAAATTTTGATGAAATTGTCACAAAGTTAAGATTTGTTCCTTGAGTACAAAGTTAAAGTGTGGTAGTAAAAATTATCAGCAGCAACAATGAACACCAGACGAATTATTATTGGAGACATACATGGGCATTATGATGGCTTAATGGCTTTGTTAGAGGCGATCGCTCCTGGCAGAGATGATATGGTATATTTTCTAGGAGACTTAATTGATAGAGGTCCGAAAAGTTCTCAAGTAGTAGCATTTGTCAGAAATAGCCCCTATCAGTGTATCTTGGGGAACCACGAACACATGATGATTAAAGCTCTCTCAGATACAGAAGTAAAGCATGAAGCATGGCAAAGTTGGTATCATAGTGGTGGTATTGAAACTGTGGAAAGTTATCGAGAGACAGGAATTATGCCTTATGATGATTTAGAGTGGATGCGATCGCTACCTCTATATCTAGACTTAGAAGATATTTGGTTAGTTCATGCAGGGATAAATCCCAAACTACCTATTCAAAGGCAAGCACACCATGAATGTTGTTGGATTCGCCATGAATTTCATTCTGTGGACAAACCCTATTTTTCTGATAAATTAATTATTATAGGTCATACTATAACTTTTACTTTCGATGATGTTGAGCCGGGAGAATTAGTTTGTGGAGCAGGTTGGCTGGATATTGATACCAGTGCATATCATCCTCGAAGTGGGTGGCTCACAGGATTAGATGTTGATAATAATATTATTTATCAGGTTAATGTTAATAATAATCAAACTAGGAAACTTCCCTTAGATCAACTTGTAAAACCTTATAAACCTAGGCGAAAATTAAGAGAAAAAATGCAAGAGCGTTTCTCTATGAGAAAAAATAACCAAGAACACCTTAAAGTAAATAATTATCAGCGATCGTAGCAATTTTTATCTATAAATATTTGATTTATGAAAAAAATATTTGGGAATTACGGGAATGGGAAATAGCCAACAGAGATAAGATTCAATAATGGATAATGGATAATGGATAATGGATAATTGATAATTACTTTTCCCTAAAAGGAAGAGGATTGAATAAAAGGAAAATTTTTTCTTGTTTCTCCTTTAAAGGAGAGGCTTTCAACATTAATTATTCAGTAAAATAAATCAAAATTCAAAATTTTAAAGTAAGAAAAAAAGGAAGGATTTAAGCCGCGGAAATTTTTTAAGAATATATCCAGTAAGGTCTGTTTTGATTGTAAGTAGCAAATGCGATAACTGTATAACAGGATTTCATCTAAAACCATAAATATATGTATTTCCCGAGAGTAGAAAACTACTGTATTATCACTTTCCTTATTTATTCCTGCTTATCTGGTAGTTTATAGTTGAGATTAATGGTGAATGGAACTAGAAGAAAAACAACAATTAATTACTTACTTAAGTCAATTTGTTACTATAGCACGTCGGGAAAAAATTTTATCAGTTTTGCAGCAAAGAACCCGCCACATAACTGTCATTTTAGAAGATATTTATCAACCCCATAATGCTAGTGCTGTGCTGAGAAGTTGTGACAGTTTTGGCGTACAAGATGTACATATTGTAGAGAATAAAAATATTTTTACAATTACTCAGGGTGTTACTATTGGTTCAGATCGTTGGTTAACATTATATCGTTATAATCAACGAGATATAAATAATACAGAGGAATGTTTAAAGAAACTAAAAAGTGAGGATTATATAATAGCAGCAACAACTCTCCATAAAGAACAGATAACTATTGAACAATTATCTGTCAAGAAAAAAGTAGCGTTAATGTTTGGTTCAGAAATTAATGGGTTATCAGAATATGCTCACAACAATGCAGATGTATCAGTAAAAATTCCGATGGTGGGATTTAGTGAAAGTTTTAATATTTCTGTTAGTGCTGCTCTATGTTTATATGATGTAATGAACCGCCTCAAAAAGGAGCATAATAATTGGGAATTAAGCAATACAGAAAAATTAGATTTGGAATTAGATTGGTTGCGAAAATCGATTAAAGCTGGGGAACTTATTGAGAAGAAATTTTTCAGAGATATTTATCAAGTTGAAAATTAAAATAGAGAGTAAGCATTCAGCTATCAGCTATGAGTTACAGCAGGTTCTGAGGTTATGGCACTTAGAAATACAGTTAATTACAGCAGGCAGAGGATAGGGAAATAAGAGCATTTTTTTACCTTTTTTTCCCATATATTTTCTGACTATCCTGAATTCTGTGCCAAAAGCACCCACATATACTCAAGATACCAAATGGGTTCTATGTGTAAAAAGATTTCCTGAATAAAACTGAATAAAACTGAATTTTTCTGTCTTGATTTTTTCAGCAACTGAACAAAACTGAATTTTTCTGAACTTTCCTGAATAAAAATCTACGACATTTGTTGTATATATACGCCAAAATACTTAGCTAAAAGTCATAATTTTTTAGACAAATTTATTTTTTTAGTTACTGAAAAATATCTGTATTTCAGAACTAGACTTGATTATCAGTAAATTTATTTTTTTTGCCAATCTCAAAAAAAGTTCAGTTTTATTCAGGTGGAAAATTCCTGAATAAAACTGAACTTTTCTGTATTGTTTTTTCCGGAAATTGCTGCGATAGTAGTTTGAACAACGGAAAGACAAAAACATCTTTCCAATGCCAACAAAAATTATATTTGAAGGAGAAAAAAAATGGCAGAAACTATCTTTAATGAACAAGTATCTCCAGTTTACTTTGGACTAGGTCGCTTCGCACTCCGAATTGTAGAGGAATCAACCCCCTACACTATGCCACCACAAGCATACCAGACAAACTTTTCAAATAATATTCATCGGCACGATCCTGGTAATGACATAATACATGAAACCAGGAAAGAGAGGAAAGCTCTAGGCTTGGACTATAAAAACGTTCATGTGAAGGAATTTCTCTCTTACTCTACTATTAATGGCAACGATCATGATAACGACATTACCGGCGCACAGCCACGGCACTATGTTTGGAGTTATCGAATTGGTTTGGGCGACTATCAGACTAGTCAAAGGAATTGGGATGGTACCTTCGACGATGAAATTAATGGAGGAAAAGGAAACGACGTTATTAAAGGTTTGAAGGGGAATGATACTCTCAGAGGTGAGGAAGGTAATGATGCACTTCGTGGTGGAGAAGGAAGTGACAGTCTTGACGGAGGAATCGGCAATGATGCACTTCATGGCGGAGAAGGAAGTGACAATCTTGACGGAGGAATCGGCAGTGACTTATTGTACACAGGCCCTCTAACTAATGGCGAAAAGGATACACTGACAGGGGGTGCAAATGCTGATACCTTCTTTTTAGGAGATGCTACCACCCCGCCAGATAATGACCCTGTCACTACAGGAAAAGGTTTTGACTGGGGAAAGCTAGGTTTAAGCATAGCTGGAGACATTACTGACTTATTCTTCACAGCTATTCCATTCTTGACGCCTTTCAAAAAGACGAAAGAAGTCGTGCCAATGCTATTTGATGTAGCCAAAGCCACCTCAAATAACGTTACAGCCCCAGTTGAAAAAGGCGCAAACGATCAAGAAAAGGGTTCTGCTACTATTACAGACTTCAACCCTACCGAGGATGTCATATTTATTCCTCTACCATCGGATGGTGATATCTACATTGATGAAAATAGCAGTGGTACAAATCTATTCAAGGTTTTTCAGGATACAGACAAAACTGATGTGATTGCAACTGTTCAACTATCTAATGACTTTAATAATCTTGAAGGTTACTCAAACGGCAAACTTCAGTCAAGCTGGTTTGATATTCTTGAACGCAACGCATTAATTCTTGATTCTAGTGATGCCAAAGATTACAAAAGTAATACACTACTGGATATTGAACAATCAGATATCGAAAACCTAGGAACAAACAAATTTCTAGTTCTGGGAGCCTATTCCGGACTTGATATCAAGGGTAGCAATAATGCTGACTATTCCTATGGAACCCAATTTGGTGATGTTCTCTATGGCTATGAAGAGTCAACATTAGCAAATACAGCTGGTAATGATGTGATGTATGGATTTGAGGGCGACGATGTGTTTTTTGCGGGACAAGGTAACGACCGTATTGATGGTGGTGATGGTTCTGATACAGCGAACTATATGGACTCTACATCAGGTATCATTATTAACTTAGAGAATGGGGAGAACAATGATGATGGCTTCGGTACAAAAGACACGTTAAACAGCATTGAGAATATTTTCGGTAGTAAGCATGATGATAATATCACTGGAGACGATAAGGATAACGTTTTAGTTTCTAGAGAAGGAAACGATACTCTGACTGGTAATGGTGGTAACGATACTTTCATGCTCTCTAGTGGAGAAAAGACAATCACAGATTTCAATCCTGCTGACGATAAGATTCAGATTGATATTCAAGACTATTATGATGCCTCTAATAATCAGGTAAGTTTTGATGTTAATCACTCTGAGGATACTCTGACTATTTCTGTGTCCAATCAGACAATTACCCTGAACAATATTGCTAGTTCTGAAGTTGCAGATGTATTAAAAGATATTGAGTTCATTGGAACAGAAAAACTTCAGGGTACAAATAATCAAGATATTCTCATTGGCAATGATAGCAATAACAATATTGGCAATAAAGGTGGTTCGGATTATGCCTATGGCGGTGGAGGCAATGATTGGCTCGGAGGTCAAAACGGTCAAGATGTCCTGATAGGAGGAGACGGTTTCGATACTTTGCAAGGCTATCAAGGCAATGATACCTTGATTGGTGGTGCTGGTAATGATAATTTTGCTTTCCGTGGGGCTGCACGCTCTAATGGAATTGACACAATTCTGGACTTCAGTGCTTCTGAAGGGGATTTGATTCGGATCGATCAAAGTGCTTATGGTATTAGCGATCTCGGTGCAGTCAGCTTTGATAACTCAACTAATGAATTGTCGGTTAATGGCTCTGCGATCGCAATTCTGGAAAATCAATCTGGCTTTAATCTTAACAGTCATGTTTCTCTGTTCTAGCTCAAACCTCACAGGAGATCGCTGAATTCCAAATTTTGATTTTAAGTTCTTGACTTACAGCGGTTTTCATATGAATAAACCACAATGTTCAAACCAACCCACGGCATCATCTTCAGTAATTTGAGCGATGTAGCTGCCGTACTTGCTCCGCCAACGCTAAACTAATAACTCGATCCAATTGTTCTGAAGTTCGGGCCTCATAAGAGCGGAGGAAATTTTTAAATTTTGACCAGCATAATTCTATAGGTGACAAATCTGGAGAGTAAGCTGGTAAGAATATTAAGCTGAATTAAAAAATCAAAATTATTCTCAATTTTAGTTTTTGGTCCTCCTCCATGTTGTTTTGGATTCACAATTCCTGTGTTTCGATAATGCCGTAATAAATTACGGACAAAAGTCAAACTAACTTGAAATCTTTGTGCTATTTGACGTTGAGAACCTTCTTTGTTTTGATAGGCTCTAATCACAGGTCGGCCTAAATTTTGTGAATATGGTCTGGCCATTTTTTTCGTTTGGCGTTGGCGGAGTAAGTGCGGCAGCTATATCGCTCTAGATAACTATTTTGTCTTTAGTTAAATTTTACACTTTTGTGGTTGACTCATATGAAAAGCGCTGTAATACTGGAGTTTAGACCAAAGTAAAGTTTGGTCTAAACTCTCCATATGGCTTGTCTCTTAGTCTACATAAGCAATAAAATCTATAACTAGCACTAAGGAACTAACCTACTTACAATTACCTGATAACGTCTTTCATCCAACCCATCACCATTGTAAGCTAGTTCAGGATCAACCATTTGTTTCATCTGAGAAATTCGCGCTGATGTTGCTGGGTGAGTGCTAAGAAAAGATGGTGGCGAACTTTTCCTCAGCAATTTTTCCATAAATGTAATTGCACCATATTGAGCATATCCTGCTCTTCCCAAGGTTTCAATACCAACTTGATCTGCTTCAAATTCTGCCTGGCGACTTTTGGGGCGACGTAATGCTAATTCTACCCCCAGTTGAACTGCAACATTATTATCTACACCTGCTGCAGTAGCTAAACCTTGTGCTAATAATGTTCGACGTAATTGTTTCACCGCATGGCGTTCAGTAATATGAGCAATTTCATGGGAAACAACACTAGCTAATTCTGCTTCATTATCAGCAGCTTTCATTAAACCAGTATGGATATAAACAAACCCTCCCATAGTTGCAAAAGCATTTATACTATCATCCTCTACTACCTGAAAAGTATAGGGAATATCTGAACGAGGACTTGCTGCAACTAATCTTTGCCCAATTCTATTAATATATTCGTTTGCTGCGCGATCGCGATAAAGTTTAACATCTCCCCTTCTCAATAACTGTTGATTAATTTGTTTACCTAGTTCAACTTCTTGAGGGTCAGATAGGTTAGAAATTGACATCATCTGAATACCCTGAAAAATTAATTCCCTCCAAGGAATAGCTTGAGTAGGAGATGCTGTACCTGCACATAAACTAGCAGCGACCATGATGGATATTAGTGGGTATGATATTCGGCGATAGGAAGATTTAGAAATCAAAGATAATTTTTTCAACATGGGCTTTTTTTATTCAGAGGTAGTAGATTTTGAATTTACCAAGATGTCATAAATTAGCGAATGATTTTCTGCCAATCTTATGATTAACTACAAAAGTTATATATAGCTTTTCCGCAAACATAAAAGTTTATTTTTTCTAGAAGATAAGGGAGTTTAGTTAATAAAAAACTTCCTTATCTTCATCCTTTAGACTAATTTTTGTCGTAAGTTATAGTAATCTTTCTCTGAGGATTTTTTGGGATAAATATCATTAATTTGATTTACTATACCTTGTTTAGCCATCCAAAAATGCTGATAATACTCATATAAATTTATCCACATTCTCTAATAGACCTCTCCAGAAAAGAGGGAACAGGGAACAGGGAACAGGGAACAGGGAACCTACCCCTAACCCATCCCGGGAGGGGAATAATTGATGATTTATGGATAATAATTGATTTTATATTTTATTTTTGGAGATGTCTAATAATGGATAGTTTAAGTAGGTAGGCACGAATAAACATTACTATGTAACGAAATGTTAAAGCAGTTGAAACCCTTGAGATTGCTTCCTTCCGCTCTGCTTCAGTCGCTTCGGACGTACTTATAAATTTTTTCACCTACCTACTTATGTGGTAAATAAAAAAAATAGGACGTTGAGGCAATCTTGTCTTTAAAACATGTGCGTGTCCGAGGCAACATCGGGAACTGGGAAACGAGAAGCTCATACTATACCGCAATGTTAGTGTGGGAGTAGTTACTAATCTTGACTTTGTGCCTAGACAACTAACTATATACTATATGAGATATTCTGGAGGAGTATCAAAAGCTCACCTTATAATCGGGCAATTTAATATTGACAGGACTTACGCAGAAAGAAGGTTTATGAACTAAAATTTGCAATATCAAGCATTAAATTAGGGTAATAAATTAGGGTAATAAATCCAGTTTATTGGTTGGGGTGCGTAAGTTCTAGTTGAGTAGTTTACTTTTGTCAAAATCAAAATTAAGTTATGAAGTTATGAAAATTCTGGATTCTCAAGGACGATTATTTGGTAAAGTCAGTGTCTTAGACGTTGGCGCTGTGTTAATAATTTTCATGGTATTATTGGGAATATTTTTCTTTCCTGGTACTAATAAAAATTCTGTTGCTCAAGTGGGTAATATTGTGACTAAACCAGTTGAAGTAGATGCTATTGCTCTAGGTTTAAAAGGTCGTTACCCTGAAAAATTATTAAAGGAAGGGGAAAAAACTCAATTGATTATTAGGAATCAACCTTATGGAGAAGTTGACCTAAAATCTGTAGAATTTTTGACTCGAAAAGTAGCAGTTCCTCAACCGGATGGAACAGTAAAAGCTTTACCCGATCCTAGAGATAAAGAACTATTTAGTCGGAATGTTTTATTAACATTGGAAGGTAAAGGTAGAGTTACTGATGATGGTCCTATTTTAGGAAATATTAAGGTAAAAATTGGGATGACAATTGAGCTAGAAGGTAGGGACTATAATTTTAATGCTAGTGTGATTGATGTGCGAGTACAAGAGTAATTTCAGGGATAATTAGGGTAAGAGGTGTGGGAAGTGTGGGAAGTGTGGGAGGTGTTGGAGGTGTCAGGGAAATAGTTGTGATTAAATTTTAAAATGGAAGAAAAAGGTAAAAAGTATTTTAGAACTCACGAGGATTTAGCTATTTATAAATTGGCATTCTCAGTAGCGATGGAAATTTTTGAGCAGTCTAAAAAGTTCCCAGTAGAAGAAAAATACTTTTTGACTGACCAAATTCGCCGTTGTTCTCGTTCAGTCTGTGCAAATATGGCAGAAGTTTGGAGAAAATGCAGATATAAAGCTGCTTTTGTTGCTAAATTAAATGACTCTGAAGCAGAGGTCGCAGAGGGTCAAGTTTGGTTAAAATTTGCAGTCAAATGTCAGTACATTAAAGTTGAAAAAGCAAGAGAACTTTATGAAACTTACAATCAAGTTCTCAGTAGATTAGTCAAGATGATTACCCATCCTGATGATTGGTTACTTGACTAACTCTCCACATTTCCCACACATCTTAATTTTTACATGGCTGTGAACTTCTCACCCTTCCCACTCTTCCCACACTTCCCACACTCCCCAGACTTCCCACCCTTCCCAAACTCTCTACTTAGTAGCTACTACTGCTAAATTCCAAGCAAATCTTTTCATTAAAGGTAACTTTTTCAACACCACATCCAACTTTTCTAATCTACGATACATTGCTTCTAAACGCTGATGTTCAATAATAATTTTCTTCCAATAACGTTCTTTATTTGGATCGACTTTTTCAATTAAATAAAACCTGAGAAAAATCCACAGCGTCCCTAACCAAAAAGTATCATAAGCTGTTTCTGAATAGAGAGATTTAACAAAATCAACAATATTAATATCTAGAGGTGTTTCATCCTCAGTTCTCACTTTTGTCGCAATGCGTCGATAAACATTAATGACTGGATTATGTTTCAGCGGGTCCCAAAAACAAGCTTTGCCACCAGGTTTAAGAACTCGGTGCATTTCCCTAATAGCTAATGTCGGATTTGGTAAATGGTGAAGTAAGTTGGAAGCGTAAACAAAATCAAAAGTATGATCGGGAAATTCTAATGCCATAGCATCCATAACTTTTCCTTCAACTTTTACACCATTTTTTTCCGCCAAATTAACAGCAACATCTACCATTCCTGGAGAATAATCTGTTGCTAAACACCGCGCTCCTTTTTTGGCAAAATAAACACTATTTTCTCCTGCACCACAACCTAAATCTAACAAGTATTTATCTGTTAAATCTCCCATTTGTTTGAGGATAAATCTGTTTTCTGGTGCGGTACAACTTTCAAAATAATCAACTACTCGGATACCTTCAATATCAATAGTTGATGCCCAGATATCATGGAATTTTCGTTCTTTAGCTAATATTTCGTCTTGCATTTTTTAGATAGTTATCCATTTTTATCTATTTTACTACTTACCACTACTTTCTGATAAAATCAAAATAGATATATTTTTTAAATAGAAGTACATTTTTTTTGGCCTTGCTGAACCAAGGGATGAATCTTTACACACAAGGTAAATCCCATCTTTTATTTCCTATTTCTCTAAAACTATAACTCCAATTCGCAAATATGCAACGCCTTTTTTATTATTAGACATAGGCGTGAAAAAGATATATATTTTTTGCGACTAGTAGGGAAAACTTAACGCTTAACACTTAACAGGGAAGATATTTTCACGAAAAAGATACGAAAAATGATTTCGGAGAGTGAATTTTACAACTCTAGTTTGTCTTAAATAAAGATCAAGTTTATTTTCTGGAGAGGTCTATTCTAATAAACCTGATTGGGTGGTGGTGTATAGCAATGGTAAAGGAAGCACCGGGAGTGTGGGGAGATGGGGAGATGGGG
The DNA here is from genome assembly GCF_050015995.1 of Dapis brunnea BLCC-M229. Taxonomy (NCBI): domain Bacteria; kingdom Bacillati; phylum Cyanobacteriota; class Cyanophyceae; order Oscillatoriales; family Microcoleaceae; genus Dapis; species Dapis brunnea. The sequence goes on from NZ_JBNHEP010000094.1 coordinate 71,332, forward strand.
AGTGTCGGAGAAATTAAAAAATATATATCCTCACCATTACCGAAAAATTTTGGTTTAAAGCCTCCCCTTGGATAGGGGATAATAAATAAAAATTTTCATGATTAGTCAATCCTATCCGTTTTCAAGGAGGGGTAATTATTAATTATTCATTATTAATTATTAATTATTAATTATTGAACATGCAGGACTACCCCTGATTGAAATGCAATAGGCAATAGTTCCAGAAGATAATAGACATCATAGACATCTCCGAAATATAAATATAATCTGGTTAAATAATATTTAATCAGCCTTTGTAAAGATTAAGAATATGGATTCAGTATTAGGGTATATAGAGAAACATCCCCAAGAAGTACAGGGATTAGTTGTCTCAATTACAACCAATTAAAACAGCTAATAAAGCAAGCGATCGCCTTACACACGCAAGGCCATTCAGAAGCGGAATTAAAAAAGACAAGAATTATCAAAAAAGGAGGTGGTCGTCAAACAAAGTTATCTTTTAAAGAACAAATATTACTGACTCTAATATATTTGTGATAATTAACAACATTTCAATTACTTGGTATCCAGTTTGGAGTGAGTGAAACAACAGCTAATGATACGTTTAATTATTTCCTGTTTTGGGGTAACTACTACCAGCAAGTTTACTTGAACAAGTAAAAAAAATTCTAATGAATACGAAATAATTAAAGAATTTTTAACAGGGTTTGAATTAATAGTTGATAGCCGTGAAAGCGTATATCCTCTGTAAGAGGCACAAGCTATAGAAAGACTAGGGGAATATCACTATTCAGAAAAAATATTCCAACAGGGAAGAAGAAAAAGCATACACGAAAAAATCAATTAATCGTTTGACCAGACCATAAAAATATTGTTGATGTTGTAGCAGGTAAACCAGGACCTAAAAGCGGCGTAAAATTGTTTCGTGAATCTCAAAAAGGATTGAGCCAAAATCAAAAGTTTAATGGCGATCGAGCTGATGAAGGAGAATCATCAATTAAAACTCCTCACAAAAAACCTAAAAAACAAGAATTAACTCCAGAACAAAAAGAAAGAAATAGAGAGTTAGCAAATGATGCGAATTTTTGTTGAATACTTAATTCCTCGACAGTAAAAATATTCCGAGTAGCTCAAGAAAGATTTAGATTGAACTCAAGTAAATATGAACAGATAATTATGACTATTTGTAGACTTGTTAGATTGGGAATATGCACATTTATTTTATAGCTATAATGAAATCAAATATTTCAACAATAAATTTATTTATATAGATACTATTTTTCTGCTAGTTATTAATAGTAAGTATCTCAAATGTCTATTTTTAGGTACAAAGTAACTACCTTCACGATTGAGCGTTGGTGGAGGGAGCAAGTGCGGCAGCTACATCGCAACTTAAAAGGTAGTGATAGTAGGAGTTTGGTTATTTTCGGAGATGTTTAATAGAGAGATGTCAAAAACATTAATGAGTAGCGCTATATCTGAAACCTTTACCCTCTCATAGCAACTTCCCTAACTTCTCAAATAATACCAAGTCCGGTTACTGAATATATTTGATGCTTAATAAGATTAAACCCTCTCCCCATCTCCAGAAAATGATACTCTATAAACCAAATTTAGTATAATAAGCACTACCTTGTGATGATATAACCTAACAAGGTAGCACTTATTAAATATTGAGATATTAAATTTAGTTAGACGGATGCGTAAGTTTGTTCTAACTGAGGAACAACTTCAGGAACAGACAAACTACTTATATAGTGAGTTTCATTAGAACAACTCCAGAGAGCTTGCGCTACTCCTAAGTATCCCTTGGAAACCTTAGATACATTGATCGCTGTACCGATAACTGTTGGTAAACAAGGACTAGGCATAAATGTTGTGACAAAGGTGTTAACCATAGACCACAAAATGATTATCCAAAAAAATCCTAATGCCGGCAATAAAATTAAGTCAGGCATAACGAAGCGACCGATGCGCTTCCATATAGCTTGTTGAGGTATTGCAATAACTACGGCAAGCGTCGCAAAAAGGGAATTATTCAGTTTTTCTGTCATTTTTCTAGATCGTCAGAGTCAGGTTTATCGGGCGCAACAAATCAGACCTATACCAACTAAGGATTCTGAATCGACAATCTGTCTAAATTGTTATAGAAGGTTGACTCTTCATTCTCCTCTCAATGCCTACGAAGTTAGCTGACGGGCTAGGGCTGAGAGATGCCCTTCTCTAGATCTTTCTCAAAGATTTCTATTCAGAGATAAGCCCCTTAATTTGGTTCCTCCGCTCCAGCAGCACTCTTGCTGTGCTTTTCGTGCCGGATTAGGCTGACTGTATTTTGCTTTTAAAATAATCTTAACTTCTCTAGAGCAACTTTGTCAACATTTTTTTACAAAAATTTTTGTGAATTTTATCAAAATTTTGAGTTTGGAATTTCAGATAATGTTGGGACATTATTAAACTATTATTTGCTCCAAAAAAGTAAGGTACACCTACTTTTATTCCTTTTCTGAATTCGGTTTTCCGGAAAATTAAAAATCTATACTCAACTAATTTGTAATCTGAGCCAGAAGCTCTGTTCTTAATCACACCATAATAGTGATTATAATCACCAAACTTTGTAAGTGTAATCGCTTACTGTGTTAATGTTATATCACTATATAATAATAAAAAATCCCCAATACTAGAAATGTAGAGTTCAAAGATGATTTTCATGTATCAAGAACCTCCTGTTTATCTCCTTCCATTTGCATTAGGAGACCTTTTTGCCAATGCTAATGCTACAGGCTGCATTACTTTGGCTGATCGTTATGGCTTAATGGCAGCTATATTTGATGAGTCTTTGCCAGAAGATGAAAAGCGCTCAATCGATCGGCTACTTCGGGCTATTTGTAAAGGACACATTAAAGTAATTGATGAGATATCTGCTATGGCATAAAACTATACCTAAATAATATTTTAGACTTAACTATAATATAAATTTTTTTAATCAATTTGATTAACAATCTCCTTTTTTACCATTAGGTAGAGTAGCTCCACATAAATCAGTTTCGTTTAATTTTGCTTGATTCAGATTTGCATTAGATAAATTGGCTCCATTTAACTTAGCTTTCTCCAGATATGCTTGGTATAAATCAGCCCAAGATAAATCAGCATCTTTCAGATTAGCCTGTCGCATAGTTGCACTGTGCATTATTGCACCTGACAAATTAGCTCCTGCTAAATTTGCCTCAATTAAATTCGCACTACTTAAGATGGCTCCTCTTAAGTTAGCATCTTTTAAGTTGGCTTTTTGTAAATTAGCTCCCAGTAAATTTGCTTCACTTAAATCAGCGTCACTTAAGTCAGCTTCGCTCAAATCACAACCAGGACATTCATAAGTAGATAATAAGCGCTGAATGGTTTTTATCCGTTCCATAGAATTAGATTTAGACTCAGCAAATACTGGAACAGTTAACCAAAATATTGTTAATAATGTAGTCGTCAATGGATATATAAATCTCATATTTTACTGCTTGGGAAATTAATAAATTTATGATTAGACCTTGGATTTGATTAGTATCATATCATAAAAATCCTAGAATAGGGAGTAGGGAATAGGGAAGAGGGAATAGGGAAAGAAAAAAATAATAAAAAAAGATGAAAACAAGTTTGATTTTGATAATTTATGGAATTTATATTTTTTTATTGCAGGAATAAATCACAAATTAAGATGTAACTGCCTATGCATGAATTTGGTATTATGCTCTTAGGTCGATAAGACTTCAGTATATTTATATAGTTAAATTTAGGTGATTTAGAAAATATCCGTATAATTAGGGAATAAAACATCAAGTAAAAGATATAAAGATTTTTTTTGGTAGAACAAACTATGCTTATTTTTATTGATTTTAAGAGAAATGCCGAGAAATGCGATTCCACAAAAATCCCTCAGTATATTTATAGATTAGGACTTATGCAAAGTAAAGGCTTTTCTATTCCTATTTTCTCGCTTAATGAAACTTCTAAAATGACAGTTTAAGATTTTTTTTATTAAGTCTAAATACTTAGACCAAATCGCCTTGTCAAAACCCCTTTACAAAAATTGGTCAAATTCTTTTAGAACGAGAATTTAGAGCTATTTCGATAATGGGGGTGTGGGAACAGGATTTAATATTACTCCAGTTCCTTTGCTTTTACATGCTACATTTTGTAGTGCAAAATGTGGGGTAACAATAATGTCAGCATTCAGCGGTCAGCTAGCCTCCTACGGAGGAACTACGTTAACAGCTAGCCTCCTGCGGAGGAACTACGTTAACAGCTTCATTACCTTTAAAAGAGGAAAAAGTAATAAGCTAGATTTCATGCTAATTAAAAGTTACTGTAAAACTTTATCAGTTAACCTTAAAAGTCTATCGGGCGTTGCACAATCAGGAATGATGAAATCCGAACATTTGATATTTTGGATAATTCTTTCCTCAATATATGTACAGTTGAAAATCTATTATCATTCTTTAATGTGCAACCCCGTCTATCGAGCTAAATCGTTCATTAAAAAGCTAAAAGCTGAAAGCTGACTGCTAATAGCTGTTTGCGTAGCATTCCGGAACGGAAATGCTTACAAAATAATTAACACCTTCCCAGGATGCTAATTATCAAAAAGGTTATTTAGCCCTTTTGAATTACTTAATAATTGAACTTTCACGATTACATAGCATTCTTTTTTCAAATTGGTATAAAGTAATATTCTGTTAAATAGGACAAATTAAGAGTATAGGAAAAAATTATGTTAGACATTAGACAAATTCGAGAAAATCCACAAACTGTACAAGAATTACTCAACCGTCGTGGAGAGTACAACTTACAACCAATTCTAGAGTTGGATGAAAAACAGCGACAACTAGAAACAGAGCGATCGCAACTCCAAGCTCGTAGTAACCAAGTTGGTAAACAGGTAGGGGAAAAAATTAAATCGGGTAGTGACCCTAAAGGTGCAGAAGTTCTAGCTTTAAAAGATGAGGGAAACCAACTCAAGGCTAAACTTAGCGAATTAGAACCTGAAGAAAAAGAGCTAAAAGCTAAAATAGAAGCTTTACTTTTACCTCTGCCTAATTTGCCTAGTGAGTCTACACCTTTAGGTAAAAGTGAAGCAGAAAATATAGAGGTTAAACGGTGGGGTGATGAATACATTCCTCAAAATCCTAAAATTATGCCTCACTATGAAATAGGAGAAAAATTAGGCATTCTTGACTTTGAGCGAGGTGTGAAAATTGCTCAAAGTCGTTTTGTTGCTTTGATGGGAGCAGGTGCAGCATTAGAACGCGCCATTATTCAATTCATGCTTAACCGTCATATTCAAGCTGGTTATGTTGAAGTTATGGCTCCTTTGTTAGTTAATAGTCAGTCTTTGACAGCTACAGGACAGTTACCAAAATTTGCGGAGGAAAGTTTTAAGTGTGCAGCAGACGACTTATGGTTAATACCTACTTCGGAAGTTTCAACTATGAATCTTTATCGGGATGAAATTTTAACTGCCGAACAACTACCTATTTATCATTGTGCTTTTACTCCGTGTTTTCGTCGAGAAGCTGGTGCTTATGGGAAGGATACTAGGGGGTTGATTCGACTCCATCAGTTTAATAAGGTTGAGATGGTAAAAATTGTGCATCCTGATACCTCTGAGGAGGAACATCAAAATTTGGTGGCAGATGCAGAGGCAATTTTGCAAGCATTGAAGTTACCTTATAGAATTTTAGAGTTGTGTACTGGAGATTTAGGTTTTTCCGCAGCTAAGTGTTATGATTTGGAGGTGTGGTTGCCGTCGTCAGGAACTTATCGGGAAATTTCTAGTTGTTCTAATGTGAAAGATTTTCAGGCGCGTCGGGCGAATATTCGGTTTAAGGAAGGGAAGAAGAAGGGGACTCAGTATGTTCATGCTTTGAATGGTTCGGGTTTAGCAGTGGGGCGAACTATGGCAGCTATTTTGGAAAATTATCAGCAGGTTGATGGTAGTGTGAAAATTCCAGAGGTTTTGCAACCTTATATGGGGCGCGAGTTTTTGTAACAAGAATTACACTTAAACAAGAAACCGGGTTTATTGCCCTGATTATTTTCAAATCAGGAAATTTTCTTGATAAACCTGTTTTCTAGACTTGGTTCCGCAGAAAAAAAAACCTACTATAGAACCCATTTGGTATCTTTTACTTTGATTTTCTTTTCTAATAACCTGAGCGATCGTGAAGCGAAACTGAGTTCTATGGCTCGGAAAAAATACTTCTATACTTTTTTAGTTGAATAAAAAATCATGCTTGTAGGCGAGCGACTCCAGATAGTTTTTATTGTATCACAATTTTTTTGGGGATGCAACTAAAAATCCTTTGACGCGGGAATTTTTTTCAGGAGCTTCATAAAATGAAAATGTGGGGAATTTTCCACCCTGGGAGGGATGGATAGAAAGATTTGAGATGGGAAAAGTAAGCATATAGTTTATCGGAAGCTCCACAGGATGAAAATATTCCAGGTATTGCTCCTGGAGTTAATTTAGTTGAATAAAAAATCATGCTTATAGGCGAGAGACTCCAGATAATTTTTATTGTATCACAATTTTTTTGGGGATGCAACTAAAAATCCTTTGACGCGGGAATTTTTTTCAGGAGCTTCATAAAATGAAAATGTGGGGAATTTTCCACCCTGGGAGGGATGGATAGAAAGATTTGATGATGGGAAAAACCAGCATATAGTTGATGAGAAGCTCTCACAGGATGAACAAGATGAAAATATTTCTGGTATTGCCCCTTTTCTAAAAGTGATCGTATATCTCTCATCTTCATAATTTAATTTTAGGGAATAGGGAATAGGGAGAAATCAGAAGTCAAAAGTTAACCGTTTCACGGAATTCAAAAGTCAAAAGTCAAAAGTCATGCATTATGATTTTATAGACTCATAACTTTTACGCGCTCAGTAGTTTCAGGAAATTATTTTACATCTAAAGTTTGAAACTATTTGTGACATTTTTCAAGTGAATTGGTATTAGTAAGGGTAATTTTGAGCAAGTATCCAAAAAAAATTCGCTTAAAAAGGCGAGATATTAGACTCAATTATGTTGAGAAACTCTCTAAAAATTCTGCTACTATCTGATTAAATTTTTCCGGTTCCACCAAAAACGCCCAATGATTTCCAGGAATTTTTTCCAGTTTTAAATTCCTTAAATACTTATAATAAGGCTTAATTTGTGCATCACTTTTATTTACACCTTTTTCTGGTTGAATAAACAAAGTCGGTACATCAATATATTCTGTTAAACCAGGAACTCGCATTACTTCTTCAAATATTTCATTCCTAGCAGGAACAACAAATTTACTTCCCCACTTTCCATCAGCTTTTTCCTCTATACTTTCTTGAAAAACTATTTGTTGAAATTCGCTCCAACCAGCATATTTTCCTAACTCCTTTGCCTGAGTTTCTGCCTCGGCAAAACTATCAAACGGACCCATACCTTTGAGAGTTTCCAAAGTTCGATAAAGAATAGGAAAAGTCACTTTCATAAATCCAGGCATTTTCCCAATAAAAACTGGGTCTGCCAAAATCATACTTTTAAATATTTCTGGATTTTGTTTTGCCCAGATACAAGCTAATTTTCCCGTCCAAGAATGACCTAAAATATGAGCTGAAGACCAGTTTAAATGTTTCATTAGTTCTTCTAAATCTGCAATTGTTGTCTGAAAACTATAACCATTTTCTGGTTTTCCACTTTCTCCATGACCGCGCATATCTGGCGCGATAATGTGATATTTATCTGCTAAATATTCTCCTAAACTTAGCCAGACTAAAGCTGAATCTGCTAAACCATGTAATAGTAAAAGTGGTTGTTTTTTATTTTGACTTTCTTCTGTCTGCCATTCTAGATAAGAAAGTTGAATGTCGGATAAGTTTAACGTTTTGCGAGTATAAACCATAGTTCAATATAAGAATTTAATATTGGGCGACACAATATTATAGCAAACATTTGTAGCACAGGCATCTTGCCTGTTATTTGTACTTCACTGAGATAAAAATCGCTATATAATATAGATATCATTTAAGAGTAGAATCAATATGAATAATTCATTTGATAATTTGGCAAATCAAGATAGCAGTATTAGTGACAATTCTGGTTTGCTTAACAATGATGATTTTTCCTCAACACCGGATGACATAAATCAAGAGTTAAATCAGAATTTAACCGATAGTTTCCATCAGCAACAGCAATTCGACTATCAAAATTCAGGTATTGGTTTAGGGGAAAATCAAGACTTGGCTCAAAATGATTTTTCATTCGATAATTTGGCAAATCAAGATAGTGGTATTAGTGACAATTCTCGTTTACTTAACAATGATTATTTTTCCTCAACACCGGATGAGATAAATCAAGATTTTGGTACAGATTTTTCTGGAGGAAATTCAGAATTTCCATTACCAGAAATTTCTAATTTTCAGCATGAGCAAAATAATTTAAGTTTAAGTTCTCAGACTTTGGAAAATCAAAATATTGGTTTATCTAGTCATCAGATAGAATATCAACCCACACTCTCTAATCAGTCAGTTTTGAATTCAGAAGTTTTACATTATTCTGACAATGAATATCCTTACACAACTATAGATAATGCAGGTAATGTTTACCTACATACAAAAAACGATATTAATGGTCATTATGCAGGTTATTTAAAAGGTCGTGAAGTTTATAACTCTGGTCATTATTATCTAGGATATGCAGGTACAGATAGTAAGATTTATGATAATCATAATCATGCTGTTGGTTGGGTAGATAATAATGGGAATATTTATAATAATGGAGGTATTAAAGTTCACCATACTAATAAAGGAGTAGTTGGTGCTGCTGCCTATTTATTATGTTCTTATTATGGTGGAGCAAATTAATTTTTTGGAAGGAAGAAGTAAGAAGTAAGAAGGAAGAAGAAGGAAGGAGGAAGGAGGAATAAAAAAATAACTTAATTCAACCTCAAATATTTGTGGGAGTTTGGAGGTTTTGGAGATTAGATAAATTTTTACCTAGATAATCTAGGTTAGGTTGAAGAGTATTCAGTGGAGGCGATATCCTAGATAAACCTAACATGAGAAAAGTAATTTCTTAGAAACTGAGATTGCTTCGGGGGTGCTTTTAATAAGAATCAGAAATTATTGTGGAACATCCCCCTCGCAATGACATATAATATAGGTTTGGTTGACGAAGGAAACCAAACATCAAGTAATTTCTTAGAAACTGAGATTGGTTCGGGGATACTTTTAATAAGAATCAGAAATGATGGTGAAATATTCCCCTCGCAATGACAAATAATCTAGGTTTGCTTGACACAGGAAACCCAACATTTATTAAACTTTTTTGACCTTACGAAAAATTTCAAATTACAGGAGGAAAAAAATATGGTTTTCCCTTTACCTTTACTTCCATTTGCTATTAGTACCGGAGCTGCTGCATGGAATGGAATAGTTAATGCCTTTAATGGTGCCTCTGGTAGAACAATGCAAAAAAATTTAGAAGGGCAACGACTTGTTCATCAAAAAGAATTACAAGAAAAACAAATAGTTGCTCAACTTAAAACAGAATATATGCGCACTATGACTCAGGTTAAGTTGCAGCAGAATAATCAAGAATTTCAACTAGACTTACAACGAAATAACCAAGAATTTCAAAGAGAGTTAGAAAGTCAACGTTTTGATCATCAAAATGAATTGCAAGAAAAACAAATAGCTGCACAATTTGACCTGGAAAATTATCGTCAATAATTTCAAGCGAAAATCGTCGAATACCAATGCCAAGAAAATCGGAAACTTCAAGAATTTATCAAAGCAGTAGATATGCAAATAGCTAAAAGCAACCAAGAATTTCAAGCATGGCTATTTCAACAAAACAAACAAGTACAAATAGAACTAGCTCAATATAACCGAGAAACTCAATTTTTTATCGCAGCATACCAACGAGAAGCTGCTCTAGAAATTGCAGCATATCAACGAGAAGTTGCCCTAGAAATGAAAGAATTAGATAACTACTGGCCAATCAAAAATTCTCCCCGGCAAATGCTCGAATCTCATAAAGGTAGAAATCCTGTTCCTGTACAAATAATTCTAGCGCCTCCAAAAATAGATTATGACCGTTTTGAACACCTAAATAAAACTTCTACTTCTGGATTTACTAAAGTAGAAAAACGTCTTTCCCAATGTTTAAAAAGTTTCCTACAAAAATACTATCCTCTAGAAAACGAACAACGACCTACAAAACTAATAGATCAAGGTTGGGAGAGTAGTCGTTTTGCTGGAGGTAGCGCAGTTACAACTATATTTAGTAGCTTAAAATCTGAACCAATAATATTACTGGAATCTGAAGTAGATGGATATTTAATTAATATTCACGTTGCCTATTGGAGTGGCGGACAAGAAATTGATCCTTTCTACAAAACTATAATTTCTCACTTGCATTATCCGAAAATTCTTTACGAATTTGCTATTCAACGTGCTTTACATTGGGAAACGAATGTTAAACAGAAACTTTTGGCAAAAGGGAAAACTGAAGAAGAGATAAATAAAAGATTTGGTGGAGATAATGCCTTAAATTTGAACATTTATCGAGAAAATCAAGAATTGGCAGCAGATGGCATAGATATCGAATGTCACTATAAAACTAATAGTGAAGACTTTGGCAAATTATCGGCTTTGTTAGGAGCTTATCATAATATTATTGTCGCCCTATTTACCGACATCCATTATTTAATTACTACTAATTTATCGCCACAGTTGCCAAAATTATTGCCGGAGTTAGAAACGGAATTTTCTGTAGATAAACGTTTGGCAGATGACCTGTTTCAAATGGTAGTTGAAAGTTATATTGGCAGTCTCAGAGCTATGGAAAAAGACCGCTCGGAATTAGTACCAGAATTTGCTGCGGATATTGCCTTTGGTTTGACTGGTTTATCTAATCCTACTTGGGCGGAACAAATGTTAGATTTTTCCCTGGAGTCTTGGCTAAATTCTCGTTATCTTTCTGTAGAGAATGGCAGAGAAAAATTTGACATGGTGGCTGAAAATTTACTGCCTCTGGATGGGGAATTTGTTGTTAAGGTTAATCGCTGTTTGGTTGGTTTGGCTAAGGAGAAAAAATTGAGCGTAATAAATTCTTGTTACCTGCGGGGAAGTGAGAAATTTAATCTAGAAAAATATCAGGAGGCAATTATTGATTTTGGCTACGTTATTGGTTTGAATCCTCAGTTTGCTGATGGTCATTATCGGCGAAGTTTGACTTATATTCAGTTGGCAAGATATCGAGAGGCGGTTGATGATTTGACTCAAGTTATAGCGTTGGATGCTACTCACGCTCAGGCATATAATTTTCGTGGTAATGCCTACTATAAATTAGGAGAATATCAGCAGGCGGTTGATGATTATAACCTGGCGATAAATTTGGGTTTGAATGAGGCGGTGAAAAATCGAGATGTTGCTCTGGGTGTTTGGGAGGAAATAGAGCGGAAAGAAAAAGGGGAACTCTTTATTTTTGAGGTAGTTACTGTCAACAATTCTGGGAAAATTATTAATCGTACCCAGGGAAGTGCTAGGCAAAAAATTGAAGACTTGGGTAATGGGATTAAATTAGAAATGGTTTATATTCCTGGGGGAAGTTTTATCATGGGGTCGCCAGAAAATGAGGCGGAAAGAAATTCTGATGAAGGTCCGCAACATCAAGTAACTCTTCAACCTTTTTATATGAGCAAATATCCTATTACTCAAAACCACTACCAAACCATTATGGGAAATAATCCTTCTAATTTTAAAGGAGGAAGTCGCCCAGTAGAAAGGGTGAGCTGGAATGATGCTGTAGAATTTTGCCAAAAGCTATCTCAGAAAACTGGGAAAATTTACACCCTCTCCAGTGAAAGTCAGTGGGAATATGCCTGTCGCGCCGGGACGACTACTCCTTTCTATTTTGGAGAAACTATAACGTCTGAGTTAGTTAACTATGAGGGAAAAATAGGACAAACAACAGATGTAGGAAGCTTCCCACCCAATGGCTTTGGTTTATATGATATGCACGGGAATGTCTGGGAATGGTGTCAGGATGCTTGGCATGGTAATTATGATGGAGCGCCTACTGATGGAAGTGCTTGGGAAACTGGGGGGGGATAGTAATAGAAGAGTGCTCCGTGGCGGTAGCTGGAGCTACTATTCTTGGAATTGTCGGTGTGCTTGGCGCGGTTATATCAATGCGGACATCCACAACGACCTTAGGGGTTTTCGTATCGTGTTGCCTGCCCCTCGTTCCTAGGAATCTTCCACTTTTTTCTTTTCCCTTTTTCTATCTTTCCTAAATCCATCGCTACATCTGTGGCAAAATCCTTGTCTGCTCTTTTCTTTTACCCTTTACCCTTGGGGGCGGGTTTATCTGATTAAATGTTGAGACTGATTAATTTAAACTGGAACCCGCCCCTACTATTGGAAAATTTTAGTTTAGTAGGTTGGGTTTAGTTCCTCAAGCCAACATTGGAAAAGTAATCTATTGTACTTGTCATGGCGAGAAATTTTTGCAGAGCCGAGGGAAGCCATTTCAAAATTATAGAGATTGCTTCGGGGGTCTTTTTGGTAGTAGTGAGAAATAATGGTGAAATGTTCCCCCTTGCTATTGCAAAGCTACGCTAACGCAATGACAGTACAAAAGTCATTGCGAGGGGAGGGGAAAAAACTTAGCTTTGGCTTTTCTATATTAATACCCCGAAGCAATCTCCATCCAAACTGATACCTGAGTTTAAAGCAGGTTAGGTGGAGGAACGAAACCTAACATTACCTAACTATATATATAGATATAAAATTCTTACTCTCGCATACCACAAAACAGTAAATCTATCAAACTGCCAAAACAGCAAGGGAGAAAAATTAGTCATTCATGGCAGAAAAAATCAACAAAATTACCTCTGAAAACAACAATATAATCAGCATTTCGCGCCTCAAAATTCAATTAAGCAATAACCCTCCTTTGGATTTTTCTCTCTCTTACCCTATCACAGAACCGAACCAAATAGCTGAAAATATTGAAACCTCGTTAGCCAAATCAAACAAAATTTCCCCTGATTTGTCATTAACCCCTGACAATATTTAAAATTTTCAAACTAAACAGCACAAACCTATAACAAAAACTTAGAGATATGGCGATCGCCTCCTAGACAACCAGGCAATAATCATTCTCTGAAGCACTCAAAAAAAATAGAGTGCCAAAAAAAGTGATCGCTTCCCAGACAACCAGCCAAATTCAACATTCTCTGAAGCACTCCCGAAAAAAGCATCACCTCTGAGGCAACCAGTCAAATCCAACATTCTCCAAGGCACTCCCGAAAAAAACGGCGCGTCGAAAAAAGCATCACCTCTGAGACAACCTGCCAAATTCAACATTCTCTGAAGCACTCCCGAAAAAAACGGCGCGTCGAAAAAAGCATCCCTTCCCAGACAACCAGTCAAACCCAACATTCTCTGAAGCACTCCCGAAAAAAGCATCACCTCTCAGACAACCTGCCAAAAATCATTCTCTAAAGCACTCCAAAAAAAACAGGGCGTCGAAAGTAGAATTAGGGTTGCAATTTCAAATTAACTCTGATAGAATAAATTTGGTGAGTGCAACTCGCCTATGCACTAGACTTTTTATTCAACACAGAAAAACGACAGGCCAGATGCCTATGGGACACAATCAAAACAACTGAAAGGCGATCGCTTCCCAGATAATTACCAATCAATCATTCTCTGAAGCACTCAAAATAGAGCGCCAAAAAAAAGCGATCGCTTCCCAGATAACTATTAAAAGCAAACATTTTATGAAGCACTCCAAAAAACAGGGCGTCGAAAGTAGAATTAGGGTTGCAATCTGAAATTAACTCTGATACAATAATATTAACTGGATCTACTCGCCCAAATACTAGACTTTTTATTCAACACAAAAAACCAACAGGCAAGATATCTGTGCCACAATATAATGGAAAACTCAGAACAAACATCCTGGAATACCGTCAAAGAAACATTCAAAAAAATCTGGGGATACGATGATTTTCGACAACCACAAGGAGAAATAATAAACTGCTTATTAACAGGAAAAGACGCCCTAATAATAATGCCAACCGGAGGCGGAAAATCAATATGCTTTCAACTTCCTGCCCTCCTAAAAACAGGTTTAACATTAGTCATTTCTCCCCTAGTCGCCCTAATGGAAAACCAAGTACAAGAACTAAGCGATCGCTCCCTACCCGCTGCCTTACTCCACAGTCAACTTAACCCCCAAAAAAAACGACAAACATTCCAAAAATTAGAACAAAATAAACTTAGATTACTCTACCTTTCCCCAGAAACATTATTCAACCAAAAAATCTGGAATTTACTATCTCAACCCCAGACAAAAATCAACGGTTTAATATTAGATGAAGCCCACTGCTTAGTACAATGGGGAGAAACATTTCGCCCTGCCTATAGACGTTTAGGAGCAGTCAGATCGGCACTAATAAAATCAAAACCACCAGGTACAAACCTTGCCATTGCAGCCTTCACGGCTACTGCCGATCCTCAAGCACAAAAAATTATCAAAAACACCTTACAACTACAAAACCCAACACCATTTTTACTTAGCCCCTACCGAAATAACTTACATCTAAAAATTCAACATATTTGTACTCCTAGAAGTCGCCGTCAACAATTATTTAAGTTTATCAAAGCTAGAGAAAAACAAGCAGGTTTAGTTTATGTCAGAACCAGAAAAGACAGTGAGAAATTAGCAGAAATATTACGAGAAAAAAATTATCAAACTACAGCTTATCATGCAGGATTAAGTGGAGAAGAAAGAAGACATATTGAAAAAGCCTGGATAGGTGGAGAAATAAATTTTGTAGTTTGCACTTCTGCCTTTGGAATGGGAATAAATAAACCAGATGTACGGTGGGTAATACATTTTCAAGCACCATCACTTTTATCAGAATATATTCAAGAAGTTGGCAGGGGAGGTAGAGACGGAAAACCAGCAGAAGCTTTAACTTTAATTAGCGAACCGACTGGTTGGTTAGACCCAGAAGATAAACAGAGGCAAAAATTTTTAGCAGATAAATTGAAGTCGCAATATCAAGCAGCAGAAAAATTAATTAAGCAACTACCAACCACAGGAAATATTGATAGTTTGATAGATGAATTTCCTAATGGAGCGATCGCTCTATCTATTTTGCATTCTTCTGGAAAGTTAAGATGGCGCGACCCGTTTAACTATATTATTAATAAGTCTGGTAATGGTAAAAAAG
>NZ_JBNHEP010000094.1:86709-110415 GCF_050015995.1 Dapis brunnea BLCC-M229
TGAAATTACAGTTCAGGAATTGAGGAAATGAATCAATATTTTTCTACTAGAAAATATTGATGGCAATTTTTGTTAGAAGCATTTGGTTTTTCTCAGGAAGCTCAACATATGTGTTGCGGTTACTGTGATAATTGTATAAATCAGGAAAAGTAGTTCTAAAATTGAGATGGCGCGACCCGTTTAACTATATTATTAATAAGTCTGGTAATGGTAAAAAAGCATCTTTAAATTACAATTCAGGAGTTGAAGAAATGAATCAATATTTTTCTACTAGGAAATGTCGATGGCAATTTTTGTTAGAAGCATTTGGTTTTTCTCAGGAAGCTCAACATATGCGTTGCGGTCACTGTGATAATTGTATAAAGAAAGAAAAGTTTCTTGAAATTACAGTTCAGGAATTGAGGAAATGAATCAATATTTTTCTACTAGAAAATGTCGATGGCAGTTTTTATTAGAAGCATTTTATTTTTTTCAGGAAGCTCGAAATACGTCTTGTGGTCACTGTGATAATTGTATAAAGAAAGAAAAGTTTCTTGAAATTACAGTTCAGGAATTGAGGAAATGAATCAATATTTTTCTACTAGAAAATGTCGATGGCAATTTTTGTTAGAAGCATTTGGTTTTTCTCAGGAAGCTCAAAATATGTGTTTTGGTTACTGTGATAATTGTATAAATCAGGAAAAGAGGGTAAAAATCAAACTATCCCTTGGGCACAAAAAATGACTTATTTTAGTTATCAAACTATTTTTAATCAATCATAAAACTGCTTTACTCTCAGAAAAAATAAATATTATAAATTCTTACCTGCTGAGGACTGTAATCGCCCTACCAATAGCTCCCCTATCTGACTCCTAAGAACAGAGTCACTGTAAAAATATTTTATGAAATTGGTATAAAGTTAAAATAACTATAGTAAAACTATAAAAAATAGTATTAATTATTTATATTTGATTGAGTTAAAGTCAAACTATTGTTGGCGTTCATTCCAAATGATAAACCGATCCCGTCCTTCTTCTTTGGCTTGGTATAACCCTATATCTGCAGACTTAATTAATTGTTCAGGAGAATTTTTATCGTTAGGAATAGTACTTGCAATTCCCATACTTAGGGTAATATAGGAGTGATTCAAAGAAGTTTTGTGAGGTATCTTCAAACAATGAATAGCATTCATAATTATAGTTGCGACTTTGGTAGCTTCAATACAATTTACGCCTGGTAAAACAATCGCAAACTCTTCCCCACCGTACCTAGCAGCAAATTCTCCAGAGCGCTTGGCACTACTATCCAAAACTTGGGCAACAGCACGAAGGCAATTATCTCCTGCTAGATGACCGTAAGTATCATTGTATTTTTTGAAATGATCGACATCACAAAGAATCAACGATAAGGGTTGTTGTTGTCGTTGCATTCGTTGCCACTCTTGCTGAAGAAGTAGATTAAAATGACGCCTATTAAGCAGTTGGGTCAACTCATCAATGGTAGCTAAATGATTGAGAGCTGCTGTTCTTTCCAAAACTTTCTGTTCTAGCTCTTGATTAATTGCACGAAAGCGTCCAATAACTAAAATTAAACCTGAAATTGCTAGAGCAATGATAGTCATCAAGACAGTATAAATTATTTTTAATCCATCTTCAGCTATCAGCGTAAGATTATCAACAGGCTGAGTAATTTCTACGATGCCACGCACTTGTCCAACTTTCCAGTCTTTTCTAGGACTACTTCGTAGTGTATTATGACAAGCTACACAACTTGGCTCCATCAAGACAGCTTCCGTATAGCGAAACGAGAGGCGATCGCCAAATTGCTCTTTGCGATAAAACGAAGCTTCTGGATGCTCTTTCAGGTAAGTCAGTGCATCCCACTCAAACTTATCTTGAGGTCCTCCTGTTAGTTGTCGATTAGGAAATGGATAATTGCTGTAAAGCCTAAATAAAATACCCTCTGATTTATCACTTAGGCGCTCCCCAAGTTCGATAGTATAGGTAGCAGGATTAGGAATACCTCCTTTGACAGTATGGTATTCAGCTATGGCCACGATACCATCCATTGACTTGAGCCGATTGACAACATTCTTGCTGTAGAGTATTCTAGCTTCATTCAAGGTTTTGACAGCCACTTTTGCATAGTGCATTGTCTGGGAATCTACTAAATTAATTGACAGGTAGTAGGTTCCTACTAAAGCTATACCAAAACCCAAACAGAGTAAAGTGACAAGGATGATAATCACACGCATATAAAGCAGTTGATACAGTAGTTTACAAAGCTTTAATAATTTCCATCTTAGGGCTGTCATCATATATTTTAAAGTGACGTTAATCAGCTAAAATAACCAACTCTGAAAATATGTACTTTAGTCCGATTGATTTAAAATGAATCAGTTTGTTCAAAGCGACACAGTGAATGAGCCTCCGCAAGGTTTTTTCTCTCTCTCTGCTATAGACATCTCCGATAATTAAAAATTAAATCAATTATATATAGTGCATAAATCATTAATTATTTCCCCCTAATCCCTATTCCCTACTCCCTACTCCCTCTTTTCCGGAGAGGTCTTATGTAAGTATTGAGTAACTAGAAAGATCCTTAAATGTGGTTTTAACCAGTTTAAGAAAATACCTATAGCTAAGAAAGAATTGGTTAGGACATAGACTGATGATGAATCTTAGACTAGGAAATATTTTTCCAACTGTTCCCTGTTCCCTTCTATGGAATATTCATCTTTTTAAAGCGAGGACTCTAAAATAAGACAACAAGAGAAAAATAAATTAATGGGAACGACCTTTAGGTGTTCCACTAAAAAAAGTTGCAATAAGTAAACAAATAATACCAACATTAATCGAAACATCTGCCACATTAAAAACGGGAAAATCTATGAGGCGAAAATGGAGAAAATCTACAACATAACCAGAAACGAATCTATCAATACCATTACCCAATGCCCCTCCTAAAATTAAACCATAGCCCAGTTCTTCCCATCGATTAAATTTAGGTCCAAACCAAGCCCAAGCCATCAGACCCAGACTAACTATCAAAGATAACCAGCGCAACCAATAAACTCCACCATTACTAAAGAGACTAAAAGCAGCTCCAGTATTAGTTACATAAGTAAAGTGAAATACACCAGGCCATAAAGCCAGACTTTCTTCTAGTTGAAAATTTTGTACCACCCAGAACTTAGTTAGATGGTCTAATACAATGCTGATAATTGCAACCATCCAGAATAAGGGATTTTTGTGAAAAGGTAATTTCAAGTTTAACAATTACTATATTAGTTAGATTTACTGTCAGTTGGAGGACATTAATTACCGAATCTGCTGTATAAAAGCTGTTAAAGCTGTTAACGAAATTCCTCCTATGGAGGCGAGCTGTTTAGCTTTGCCTAGCATCCCGTAGGGAAGCATTCCGGTAGGGAAATGCTAAAAACTGATAGCTAATTAATAAAATAGTAAACGTCGTAGGAAATAAGCCATAACTGCTACAGCACATATAATTCCTAGTTGTCCTGGTAAGGGAAAAATAGAATATCTAAAAATACCTTCAAATAAAGATAATGATTCTGTATTTCTCCAACCGAAAATACCACTAATAATGAGATAAGCTAACCCAGTTGCATGAACACTCAACAAGCCAGATAAACAGCTAAAAGCTAATAATTCTAGTTTAGGATATGCTTTAAAAGCTAAATTTCCACATATCCAAGCTCCAGGAATAAAACCCAATAAATAACCAAAACTAGGTTCTCTCAAATAACCAATACCACCACCGTTAGTAAACACAGGTAATAAAGTTAGACCTAAAAAAATATAGGCTATTTGAGAAATAACAGCAGCATTTTTTCCACCCAAACAACCAATAAACAAAACAGCCCCAACTTGGTAAGTTACTCCTAAAGAAAAAGTCTTAATTTCTTGTTGTTCCCAAATCCAAGTTGGACTGGCAAAAGAGGCAGGTAAAAATGTTGCAGCAATTGTTAAGAGTAAACCTACAATTGCCCATAGTAACTCTATTGTAATTGTCACGGCAATTAACAATTATTTTTGAGAATAAACAATTATCCGACTACCTAAAACCTATTAGTTGGAATAGGAGCTTCTCCACCTTGAAGTCCAAGAGATTCCAGCATTGCTTGGTCTTTTTCTGGAGATTGACCAAGAGTTGTCAGATAATGCCCTATCAACATAGCATTAATACCAGCCTTTAAACCCAAAGCTTGCAATTCTCCCATCACAGCTTCTCGCCCTCCAGCATAGCGAATAATTTGTTCTGGTAAAATGAGACGAAAAATAGCGATCGCCTTTAAAGCATCATGGGGGTCTAATCTTGGTAGATCGCCCAAAGGTGTACCTTCACGAGGGTTCAATAAATTTAAGGGTACAGACTCAACCTCTAGCTCTCGCAAAGATAAGGCTAAATCTATTCTATCTGCCCAAGTTTCCCCCATACCAATAATACCCCCAGTGCAAGCTTGAATACCTGCTGCTTTGAGGTTTTTCACAGTTTCAACTCGGTCATTCCAGCTATGAGTTGTGACAATTTCCGGGTAAAAATCTTGAGAGGCTTCCAAGTTATGATTGTAGCGAGTTACTCCTGCCTCTGCCAATGCTTGAGCTTGTTCTGGTGTTACTTCTCCCAAAGCACAACAAGGCTTAATATTAGTCTGAGCAATAATTTGTCTTACTGTAGCCAGAATTTGCTCAAATTCTGTAGACTTGGGACTATTATACTTAATACCCCTACCCTGAGACACCAAGCAAAATCTTTTAGCTCCACCTGCTTCTGCTGCTTTTGCTTGAGCTAAAATCTCTTCAGTAGATTTGAGGCCATATACTGGGGAAGCTTCTCCTGGATGATGGGATGACTGGGAACAGAAGCTACAATTTTCTGAACAGCCTCCAGACTTGACATTAATGATGCTACAAAGGTCTACAACATTTCCACAACAAGCTTTACGAACTTTATCGGCAGCTTCACAAAGTAATAGTATATCTTCTTGTTCTGTAATTTGAGTAAGTATCATAGCCTCTTCTCGGCTAAGACGATATCCAGAAATAATTTGCTTGGCTAAATTATGGAGCCATTGCTCTAACTGGTTTCTCGTCTCTGGCAAAGATAGGAAAGCTTTGGTATTTGTGTCTGTATTGGTTGATGGGGGTGCTTGAACCACGACTAACCTTGTAATTACTATATTTTATGAGGTTCAATTTTACCATTTTTCACCCACATTTTCATAGAATTAATTTAAGTGGTAAAATTTTCAAATTTCCATTTCTATTTTTTAATTATCGGAAACAATATTCTATTACTTGGAGATTTTTGACTGGGAAAATTTCTTCTAACACAATCAGGTTCATTAATTGATAACGGATAATAGATAATTACCTCTGGTTAAAACGGAGAGGATTGAATATAAGTGCAAAATTGTAGTGAACTGTTTCATCTTAAATGTTGCATATAGTTGCATATAGTTGCATATATATGTAGTACCTCGTCTAGCTTGAAAATGTGGGTAAATTTGAGTCAATGAAGACCTCTCCCCCAACCCCTCTCCTGCAAGGAGAGGGGGGAGGTTTTACCCACAATTTTAATCTGGACGCGCTAGTAGGTTGGGTTGAGGGACGAAACCCAGCAACAATCTTTCTCCCTTACTCCCCTACTCCCCTACTCCACTAATGCACTAATGCACAGTTTTAGCTGTTTCGGTCCACTACTGTTGTCTTAAGCCTTAAATGTGACTTTAGGAAAATGGTACGATGTTTATTTTTCAAAGCTTTTAGTCAAAAATCTATTCCGTTACTTTAAGTTTGACGCCCCACTATCATTATCAATCACTAACGATTTATTAACTTTTCCTTTACCTATTTTTTACCTATTTTTAACCTCAGTATGTTCAACTATCATTGATTGTTACTTTTGTTTCAAATCAATCTTAAATTTTAAGTACTTATGACACTTAGTATCAAATTTAGTCAAATAATTCGTAATACTTCTAAAGTCTCCGTAGTAGCCTTAACAATTGGTTTAGCTACTACAATTGCTGGGGTGAAATACAGTCTCGCTCAACAAAAAGTCAACCTTGTAGGTGCAGGTGCATCTTTTCCAGCACCCCTATATCAACGTTGGTTTGCTGATATGAGAGATAGTCGTTCTGATGTTGGAGTAGATTATCAATCAGTTGGTAGTGGTGCTGGTGTTGAGAGATTTACTCAAGAATTAGTAGATTTCGGTGCTTCTGATGTGGCAATGAAAGATGAGGAAATTGCCAAAGTCGGTCGGGGAGTTATGATGCTTCCTATGACTGCGGGTAGTGTTGTATTAGCTTACAATTTACCCGGTGTATCCGAGCTGAAATTATCTAGGGAAGTTTATGTAGATATTCTTTTGGGTAAAATTACAAAGTGGAACGACTCAAAAATTACTGCTATTAATTCCGGGGTAAATTTACCAAATATACCAATTACTGTAGTTCACCGTTCTGATGGTAGTGGAACTACAGGAGTTTTTACCAAGCATCTCAGTGCCATTAGTTCAGAGTGGAAACAAAAGGTTGGGGAAGGTAAAACTGTATCTTGGCCGACAGGAGTTGGTGGTGCCAAAAATGACGGTGTAGCTGCTTTAATTCGTCAAACTGAAGGTGGTATAGGTTACGTTGAGTTTGGTTTTGCTCAGAGTGCTAAACTGAATACGGCAGCTCTGGAAAATAAATCTGGTAATTATGTGAAGGCTTCTTTAGATTCTGCTAAGGCTACTCTAGCAGCAGTAAAATTACCTGCAAATCTTCGTGCTTTTATTAGCGATCCTGAAGGTGGTGATTCTTATCCTATCGTTACTTATAGTTGGATGCTGATTTATGGCCAATATGATGCAGCTAAAGCTCAGGCTATAGAAAAAATGATTGAATATGGCTTAAATGAAGGTCAAAAGGTAAGTGCTGATTTAGGTTATATTCCTCTACCTAACAATGTTCGTCAAACAGTTGCTGCTGCTGCCGATAAAATTAGCTCCGGCTATCAAATTAGTCTTAAGTAATATTTACACAGCAAAAACTTATATTGACTACTCCTCGGACTAAAGTCACGGGGATTCTAAGTTGATACTACGCAACAGGATAAATCCATGTTGCTTAGTTTTTTCTTAGCTGACCAAAGATACACTCTCTGGGGACAAGTCAAAGTACCCCTACACAGTCTGCTTAAGTTTAAACTTAGCTTTCTGCTTACTTTTCTAATAATATTTGCAGCTCCATTGCAGTCTGCATTCACAAAACAATTATTACCACTTTTATACAAACCACGCTTTATTCTTTTTCCTGATGGTTTCCAATCATCGGGTTTCTCACCATAATTAGGTAGATAGTCACCATCTAAAAATGAAGCTATACTTGTATAACTCTCTTCTGTTTCTATAAATATTATTCCATATTCATCGCACAACTGAGCTATTCTTTCTTTGAGTCTAGCTGTCGGAATTGGTACAAATTCTGAATTACTTTTATGACCTAATTCTATTTGATTTTTCTGACTTTTATTCCAACCAAATACAATTGTACCAATATTATTTTTGAAACAATGATTAATTACTATTCTGGCTGCTTTATTAATACCATCACGCATTTGGCGGTTACGCTTTTCTGTAATTGCAGCCAGTCTATTTGACCAAAATCCAGTCCGTTGATTTTCTTTAATAGTTGATATCTGTTTGTTGTACCAACGATTCATTGATTTGAGATGTTTCCCATCTACTATCAAGCTGGTATTTACATTCGATACACAGGTCAACCAATTATTGACACCATTGTCTATTCCTAATACATTTTCTTGATTTAATTGAGGTTTAACTACTACTTCTTTTTCATAGACAAATTCCCAATAAAAGCATCTGTTTCTTGGTAATAGCCTCAGTTCTTTAAGAGCAGAAAATGCTAAATTACTAGGCAGAGGAATTAAGAAGCTATCGATCCCAAACCAACGCTTACAGGTATTGCCTAGTGGAACTCTGATTTGCTTACCTTTGAGTTTTAATGCTTGAGCCGGATAACTAACTGTAGCTAACCCTCCTTTCTTTCTGTAGTTAGGTATTCTGGGTTTGTCTGGTATTTTACCGTCAATAAATGCTTTAGTTAGACCATAATAAGACCGAAATGATTCAGCTACAGTTCTCAGTATTTGTTGTGCTGCTTGTGAATATAAAACTTTGTAATGATAGTTGTTTTTGTAGAGCTTTTCCAAGTCATATTTGCCAATACTTCTCCTGGCTTTAAAATATAATTGCCGACCATAATATATGCCCATGTTAGTGAGCTTGTGAGACTGTTCGCACAAGAATGTTAAAATAGAAATTAATTCAGGATTTTTACCTACTAAAACTTGCTGACAACAGTACATTTGAAACGGGCGGAACGAAAAGTTATTCTTAATAATAACAGAGGACAACTAAAGTTGTCTAGTCTCAACGATTCCCTGGTTTTCATGTCCCGGTTCAAACATGGGGAGCTTCAACGTTGCTTTTCGGTAAAATCAAATACTTCGGATTAAAATCCGACGAGTTGCCTTTCGTCCATCGCTTAAAAGACCATGGCTTTCATGCTCCTAGGTAAGTTCTTTCTATCAGCATCTCTGCTTTTTAGACCAATGATTGCCAATCATAAACAAGGATTAACCTTTCCTTAACCTAAATCTGTTAGGCTTTCGTCTATTATTTTTGGTGTTTAGAGAAATATAGAAATCTAAATAATTATGAAATTTGGTATAAATCTTTCTGGAATCACTCGTATTACTGCCAAAGTATCTGCAGTAGCCCTAACAATTGGTTTAGCTGCCTGTGGTGGTAATGGTGGTGGTGGTCAAGTAAGCCTGGTAGGTGCTGGAGCTTCTTTTCCATCACCCATCTATCAACGTTGGTTTCAAGACCTGAGTAATAGTGACTCTAGCCTACAAGTAGATTATCAGTCAGTGGGTAGTGGGGCTGGTGTTGAGAGATTTACCCAAGAATTAGTAGATTTTGGTGCTTCTGATGTGGCAATGAAGGATGAGGAAATTGCCAAAGTAGGCCGAGGAGTTATCTTACTACCAATGACTGCGGGTAGTATCGTATTAGCCTACAACTTGCCAGATGTTTCTGGTCTGAAACTTTCGAGGGAAGTTTATGTGGATATATTGCTAGGTAAAATTACTAACTGGAATGATCCGAAAATAGCTGAAATTAATCCCGATCTAACTCTGCCAGACCGAGCTATTACAGTTGTATATCGTTCTGATGGTAGTGGAACAACAGGAGTATTTACTAAGCATTTGAGTGCTATTAGTCCAGAGTGGAAAGAGAAAGTAGGGGAAGGTAAAACTGTTCAATGGCCAGTAGGTATTGGTGGTGCGAAGAATGATGGTGTAACTGCTCAAATTCGCCAAAGCGAGGGGGCAATAGGTTATGTTGAGTATGGTTTTGCTAAAAGTGCTGGCCTGAATATGGCTTCCCTGGAAAATAGTTCTGGTAATTATGTAGAACCTACTGCTGAATCAGCCACTGCAACTTTAGAAGCAGTAGTATTACCTGAAAATCTACGAGCTTTTATTACCGACCCAGAAGGGGATAATTCTTATCCAATTGTAACTTACACTTGGATGCTCGCTTATGGTGAATATCCTGATGCAGCCAAAGCTCAAGGTGTGGAAAAAATGATTGAATATGGCTTAAATGAAGGTCAACAAGTTAGTTCTGAATTAGGTTATATTCCTCTACCTGATAATGTACGTCAAAAGGTTCTAGAAACTGCTGATAAAATCAGCCCAGATTACAACATGACTCTCAAATAGCATCAAAAAAAAATTTAATTCAGAATTCTGAATTCTGAATTAAATTTATTGTAATTTTTTTCAATTTCATATAACCTAAAGATTATTCTTAGACAATCCCTAAAATTAACTTAATTACGACTGAAAAAGGTATATACCTATTTGCTTTGCGCTAAATATAAATAAATGTAAAAAATTATATGGTTGCACAATCTCAAGTTCAACAAGATACTCGGTCTCGGAGTGATGCAGAAAAAAAGTTTGATAATGGTTTTATTACCCTGACTAAAGTTTTTGCTTGGGGTATAGCAGCTATTCTCATATTAATGGCTCTAACAGTAGCTTCCCAAGCAATACCATCTCTCAATGAATTTGGTTTGAGCTTTCTATTTAAAAGTGTTTGGAACCCTGTTGCTAATGACGGTAAAGGGGATTATGGCGCATGGCCAATGATTGTGGGAACTTTAGTTAGTTCAGTATTCGCTCTGTTTATTGCAGTTCCCCTCGGTCTCGGTACAGCAATCTTTTTAAGTGAAAATTTTATCCCTCCAAAATTTAGTACCCCATTAACTTTTATGGTGGAATTACTAGCAGCTATTCCTAGTGTAGTTTATGGTTTATGGGGTATTTATGTTTTGCTTCCTTTTCTGGAACCAATAGAAGCTTTTCTGGGTAAATATTTAGGGTGGATTCCACTTTTTTCTATTCCTGATGGTGTTCGTGCTGGAGGTCCGGGAATGTTTCCTGCGGTTATTATTTTATCAGTAATGATTTTACCAATTATTACTGCAATTTCTCGTGATTCTCTTGCTAGTCTACCAACTGAATTGCGACAAGCTTCTTTAGGTTTAGGAGCTACCCGTTGGGGTACTATTATTAGGGTGTTAATTCCAGCAGCTTTTTCAGGAATTGTTGGTGGTGTAATGTTAGGTTTGGGTAGAGCAATGGGAGAAACTATGGCTGTAACAATGTTAATTGGTAATGCTAATTCGATTAAACCTACTCTTTTTGCTCCGGCTAATACTATTGCTTCTTTAATGGCAAACCAATTTGCTGAAGCTTCTGGTTTACAACTTTCTGCTCTGATGTATACAGGGGTAGTTTTGTTTGCTTTAACCCTACTTGTAAATATATTAGCTAATTGGATTGTTAATCAAATTAAGGCTAAGTATTAAAAATGGATAATGGATAATTGATATAATTTATAATTAATTCCCAAAGGTTTAAAGCCTCTTTACCAATGAATAATTTCTAATTCATAATTAGAGATAATTTTCATTATCCATTATAAGGATATGTCGTATTTGACTATATTTTTATTAACTATTTAACGAAAAGAAAACTCGCTTAAAACCTCTTCTATTTTGCATCTAACCTAATTAGAGCGTAAGCATTCAGGTAGCTCCCCTTTAGCTTTTCCTGCGGAATGCTAGGTAAACAATTTTTCCTTAGTAATAATCCTGCACTAAGTAATTAATGAAAAAGATTAGCAAAGAATGATTTGAGAGTAACTTTTAATTGTTCCTCAATCTTTCAACTCTAATTCTTCCTTAAAAAAGAATAAGTTAATAGTTGATAGCTGATAGCTGACCGCTGAATGCTTACATTAGAGCAATAATGTTTAATACCAACCTACTTATCTCATTAGAATTACCAATTTTTTTATGCTCATATCATCTTAATTCATTATGGCAGATATTACCTACAACCCAAAATCTTCTGAATCTATCATTAACTTAAAAAGAAACCCCCAAAGACCACGGGAAATCTTTAATAAAGTGATGACAGGATTATCAGGTGCTTGCATAGTTATCACTCTTATCCCTCTATTTGCTGTATTAATTTATGTTTTTATCAAAGGAGTAGCTCGTCTAAACTTAGATTTATTTACTAAGTTACCACCAGCAGCAGGTCAAACTACAGGGGGTATTGCTAATGCTATTTTAGGCACAATTATGGTAGTAGCAATTGCTAGTTTAATTGCTGTACCTTTTGGCATTTTAGCAGCAGTTTATTTATCAGAATTTAGTAACGAAGAAACTGCCCGCCCAATTCGATTTGCTACTAATGTTTTGAGTGGTGTACCATCAATTATTGCTGGGGTATTTGCCTATAGTTTACTGGTTTTAACTATGGGGAAATTTTCAGCATTTGCGGGAGGAGTTGCTTTATCAATTTTGATGTTACCCACTATTATTAGAACTACTGATGAAGCATTACAAATAGTTCCTAGAGATATTAGATGGGCATCCGTAGGAGTTGGTGCTTCTAATTATCAAACTGTTTTACAGATAGTTTTACCTGCTGCTTTACCAGGTATTATTACAGGGATTACTCTTTCTATTGCTCGTGCTGCTGGAGAGACAGCTCCACTACTTTTTACTGTAGTTTATTCTAATAATTGGCCTCGTGGTCCTTTTGCTCCGACAGTACCATCTTTGGCATATCTAGTATATGAATTTGCTCGTAGCTTTGATTTGGTTTTACAAGAGTTTGCTTGGGCAGGATCTTTGGTGCTGGTTTTATTAGTTTTAATTACCAGTATTCTTTCTCGTTGGGCAACCAGTCAGAAGCAATTTTGATGATTAACTAATTGTTTGGTATTTTGGAAAAATTAAATTATTCCTTTTGCTTCTATTGGAAACTATGGATAAAGATAACTAAATATGGCTTTCATAAAACACTTTCCTTAAGTGCAAATTATGAACAAAGTTTTGAAGATAATTATTAATTCATACCTTTGTAAGTAGATTAGGTGAAGTCTTCAAAATTCATGCAATTTTTCAATTCTGATGGTAAAGGTTTCATTATCTATTAAATCTCAAAAACACTCTTGCCTGTTTCTTCTTGTCTGTCCTTAAGCAAAAACTTTTTCAGTACACCCTAATAGCACTACAAAAAAGTGTTAGGAGATAGATAAAATTGAAATCTTTTAACCAATAGTTTTGACTTGATCTGTTTACGCAGTTCCTCCTGCGGAGGCTAGCTGAATGCTATAAATAATAGACACAAAAATAATTTTTAGACTAAGTTAGGAGGTTATATTTTATGCCGGAGTCTCAAGTAAATCTTTCTAAACAAAATTCTGCTCCTGCTCTTTCAGCAGAGAACGTTAGCATTTTTTATGGAAATTTTAAAGCCGTGAAAGATGTTTCAATAGAAATTCCTAAGAATCAAGTAACTGCTTTTATCGGACCTTCAGGTTGTGGTAAAAGTACATTATTACGATGTTTTAATCGTCTCAATGATTTGATTAGTATTTTCCATTTAGAAGGTCGTATTCTTTATCATAATCAAAATATTTACGACCCAGATATTGACCCTGTAGAAATTCGCCGTCGTATCGGAATGGTGTTTCAAAAACCTAATCCTTTTCCTAAGTCAATTTACGATAATATTGCTTATGGAGTAAGAATTAATGGTTTGGCTAAATCTAAAGAAGAAATGGATGAGATAGTCGAGCGATCGCTACGACAAGCTGTTCTTTGGGATGAAGTTAAGGATAAATTGGGGCAAAGTGGTTTTGCTCTGTCTGGAGGTCAGCAACAACGTTTGTGTATTGCTCGTGCAGTTGCTATTAGTCCAGATGTAGTTTTAATGGATGAACCCTGTGCTTCTCTTGACCCTATTTCTACTATTAAAGTAGAAGAGTTAATTAATGAACTCAAGGAAAATTACACTATTATTATTGTGACTCATAATATGCAGCAGGCGACTAGGGTTGCTGATGTAACTGCCTTTTTTAATGCGAAAGCTCAAGAAGGTGGTAAACGCTTTGGTTATTTAGTAGAATTTGATGAAACTCACAATATTTTCCAAAACCCAAAGGAAGAAGTAACTCAACAGTATGTAAGTGGTCGTTTTGGTTGACATACTCCCGGCGCTCCCCTACGGGAGAGCGCGGGATTCTTCAGTCAGATAAGCCCTGACCGCAGTTTTAACAGAAGTGATGTCCTCCTCCTGTGTTAATAACAATCCAATTTTTTGTATTAGAAGTGCTGAGTTATAATCCCTATCTAATTCCTGTCCACATCTGGGACATGAATGCCAACGCTCTGATAAGCTTTTAGAGACTTTATTCAAGCATTCCCAACAATATTGAGACGTGCCTTTTGGGTCTACTTTGATAATTTTTTTGCCAAGTTTCCAGGCAACATACTCTAGAACCCGAACAAACTGGCCAAAGGCTGCATCCTGCAAAGACTTATTTAATCCTGATTTTGCTGATTGACCATTGGGTAAGAACTTACCATTGTCACCTAATTTTGCCTTGCAACGTCGGAGTAAATTTGCTATTTGTAGGTCTTCTAAAAATATCACCTGACAATTACTGAACAAATGATAAGCAAGTTTGAATTGCCAGTCTAGTCGTTGCCTAGCTATTAGTTGATGCAGTTTTGCTATTTTACGTTTGAGAATTTTCCAGGGTTTAGAATGTTTTTGTTTTTTAGCTAATCTCACCTGAAGTTTAGATAAACGATCCTCAGAGAGCCTGAAAAATAATGGTACTTCTATAAACTCACCATAACTGGTAACAGCATAGTGCAATAATCCTAAATCAATACCTTTTGAGTTATCTAAAGTGGGTTGAATTTCTGCAACCTCTACAGGGACGGTCTTATCTTCTACCGTGAAACTGATATAGTATCCATCAACTTCACGGATTACTGTACCTGTCTTAACCTTGAATCCTAGTGGTATTGAGCGATTGTAGACAAAGGGGACTAAACCAATCTTTGGTAGATTTATACAAAAACGACCGTTGGCATTTTTGACTATATTGGCATTTGATAACTGAGGATAACTGAAAGAATTATAATAATGCCGACCTTTAAATTTAGGTCTACCGCTGGTTTTACCATTTTTATCGGGTTTGGTAAAATTATCCAT
Source organism: Dapis brunnea BLCC-M229 (assembly GCF_050015995.1). NCBI lineage: Bacteria > Bacillati > Cyanobacteriota > Cyanophyceae > Oscillatoriales > Microcoleaceae > Dapis > Dapis brunnea. Next base: position 101,382 of record NZ_JBNHEP010000094.1, read on the forward strand.
TGTTGTTTGTACACGCTGAATAACATCTTGCAACACCTGAGAGTGCATAGACTTATACTCAGGGAAAAGTTTTTTAGTCTGTGCTAAATCTGCTAGTTGCACAGCCTCCCAAACAACATATCCATTAACTATGTTCGGATGCTTATCCCCTTTCCTTGTTATCGGATTACCATTACTGTCCTTTTTTCTGCCATTTCGTGTTTGTATCCTAAATTCAGGGATATTCTGATAAATCTGGTCTACTGACACCACTGAAACATTAAGTGGACAAGCATTAAGGAGTGTGCGGGTTGCTTCAAACCAATTCAGCCTTTCAGCTAAACGGTAATTATATTGCTTTCTGGCCATTTCTAACCAATTGGCTATAATTACCGTTTGACTTTTATGGGCTTTTAGCTTGTACTTGTATTTCAACAGCATAGAGAATAGACGTTGTTTCTATACATCTGTGTATTATAATGATTGTTCCCAAATTGTTATTTCTAGAGAGGTCAATAGCAATTAAAATTTACAATAGCACGACAATTACCAGAAAAAAATAGTTACAACCTAGCATTCTGCAGGTCAAGATGTAGTATGTTATAATAGCTGTTTAAATGAAATTTATAAGTAAAAATATATATTTATTACATAAATATTGACAATAAGCACCAATAATAGAAGCTGTAATCCAACTTCTGGTGTTGCACCTCCCATCCTTGATTTTTTCCCACAAATAATTTATTAAAAATGCGGATCGGCTAAATTTACTTCATTTTTCCCAATTTACACTAAACCAAGTTTTTCTCGGCAACGTTCGACATATAAACCAGCGATATTATCAATAGAGTTTACCCTTTTTACTTGTTGAAAATATTCTAAAGCCGCTGCATATTTACCAACTTTCCACCCCTTAATTCCTTTATTAAATATTGATATAGTTGCAATTTTTTCCGGTTCAATAATATTATTTTCAGTACCTAGTAGCTCATAAATATTGACAGCCTTTTGCTTTCCACGGAGCTTCACTTTATCAATCCACCTGTAATAAATTTTTTCACAATAACTAGACTGATTATTCTGGTTATTTTGAATCTGATTACTGAAATTTTCTTGGCTATTAAGGCTATTACGTTTAGTTTCTATCTGTTGTCCTGTTTTATAATTATTTTGACATATTTCTATTTCAGAGATGACTTTCTGACTCACAATAATTGAACATCCATAAGTCTTAGTTAAACTTTCTAAACGTGATGCAGTATTAACAACATCTCCAATCACTGTAGAATCCATTCTTTTTTCAGAACCCAAAGTTCCAATAACACCAATACCTGTATGAATACCAATACCAATTTTTACAGGTTCTCTCAGATTATATTTATGATAATTAACATTAAAATCTTGCAAACTTTCCTGCATCATTACAGCAGCTTTTAACGCATTTAAACTATGGCATTCATGTTGATCAAATACTGCCATAATTGCATCACCTAAGAATTTATCTATAAATCCTTGATTAGCAGAAATACAAGCACTCATTTGCTGAAAAAAAGAATTTAACCACTTAAAAGTATCTCTAGCATTTTGTGATTCAGCTATTGCTGTAAATCCTCTAATATCACAAAATAAAACTGTTAATTCTTCTTCTGTGGCATCCCCAAGCTGAATCGAGTCTACTCCTTCGGGTGCTATTCTAGATAAAAACTGTTCTGGTACAAACAACCGAAATTTCTCGGATAAAAGCTGATTAATTCGTAATGCAGCCGATAGTTGTAAATTATTTTGTTCATCTAGTTCTTGACTATTTTTATATTTTGTAGCTTGAGAACGTATTTCATTTAGTTGCAAAAGATTAGCTACCTTTGCTAAAAGTAAACGAGTATTAAATGGTTTTGTAATATAGTCATCCCCCATCAATTCTAAACCTTTCAATTTAGATTTTTCATCATCTAAAGCTGTTAAAAAAATTATAGGAATTGTCTTTAATTTGGGATTATCACGTAAGCATTGACAAACTTCAAATCCATTAATTTCAGGCATCATTACATCTAGTAATATCAAATCAGGGGGAGATTGACTAGCAACTTGTAGCGCTTCTTTGCCATTGTTTGCTGATATAGTCGAGTAGCCTTCTAATATTAATATTTCTTCTAATAGAATTAGATTATCTGGCTCATCATCAACCACTAGAATACATGGCTGCTTGTTAGACATATTATTTAGTAAAATTTATGAACTTTGAGTAACTCAATTTTTTTGCTTTTGAGAGTAATTTGATAATAGGATTGTATGAGAATTGCGAAAGTTTAATTCAGTCAGAGCTATAGGGTTTGAGTTAAGAGAAAAGTATTGGTTTTATTAGGTTTGCTGATTTTTTTTGCTTTCCTAAATTTTGCTTTACTTGCTATATTATATCTCTTCCAAAAGTTATTATTAAATCAATTAAAGATATAAAATCAACAATTTTATCTCCCTATCTCCTATTCCCTGACTTCTGTAATAAATCTACTGCCAAATAATAAAAATCAACAATAACAAATACTTCTAAGAGTTTTAACTTTAGTGCAAAATTATTGTGTGACCGGAAAACTAAGGTTGAAAGCCTCTGCTAAATATGGGAGAAAAAAAATTTCCTTTTAACCAATCCTCAATGTTTTAAGAAGAGGTAATTATTAATTATTAATTGTTAATTATTAATTATTGAATATATGTTCCCTCTTTTTAGTTTAGCCTTTAATTCTATACTATATATAGCAAGCCTAAATTATTGGTCAAAAATTCCAAATATAGATAAATACTCTGAAACTCTTACCCCTGTTCCCTTTTTCCAAAATATTTTTTACACAACCATGTCGAGTACTGTTATATAAGTTTTAACCAGAAAATTGGGTTTCCAGCGCCTTGCTTTTCAGGCTATTTTACTATCTGTAATACCAATTCCCAAAAATAATGCTTAACTTCCGATGGGACTTCAGTTATTAAGTAATAAGTAAGCTTGAGTCATTTTTTTAACGATTATCGCCATTAAGCGGATTTACTACTTATGTCTAATAACCCTGCTCCCTGCTCCCTGCTCTGTAGGGAAGTTGCATGCAACGTCCCTACCATTAGGAGATGTAGCAACACTTTTGAGATTTGGTATAATATATTTGGTCTGAAAAACATCAACTACCGTTGTTAACCATTTTTATATAGGGTTTCTCAGATTAAAGAGGTACAGTATTTTTTTGTTCCCTATTCCCTATTCTCTAAAATCCAAAACTTATGTATCTCACTATTGGTGAGCATTGCTATAATTGTATTTATTAATAATTGAATGTCTGGTATTTGCCCAATAAAAGCTGATACTCAATGAGGATATCTCTCCTAGAGACATAATCTAAAAATCAGATTTTTAGGTAGTTGCTGGGGGTGATTTATCAGAGTAAAAACGGAGAATTAGAAAGTATAAGAAGACTGAATTTGTTAGCATTATTAAATGAAATGTTAACCTACAGATCGGGTTTTGCTTAGTATAAATATCCGTTACTTCACTACAGACTATATTCAAAAAATGGTAATCAATCTTAGATATTTTTGATAACTAGGGCTTGCTGATTAACTCTAAAAGCCTTTATCTGTAAGTCCCATTAGCCTTTTTTCACAGAAAGAAGTGTCAGCTTTTTGCTTACTCTAGTTCAAAATATGAGCATTTTGAGCAGACAAGGGCGGAAAAACCTCAGACAATTCTTTCTTCTACTTCCTCTGTAATTCCTATTCCTCCTGACTTCCCCTCCTGGGAGGGGTTAGGGGTGGGTTGACTCCTGACTCCTGATTCCTACCCGAACCCACGCATACTTTTTCAGCAAACCCTAACTATTTTTGACTAATTTACTACTTTATAATAGCTCGAAAATACTTGTAACTTGTGTATTTGAAACTAATGTATTATAGAAAATTATTTGTATTTATTAAAACTAATAACTTTCCTAGAGACGAAATTAGAATATTTTGAATAATTAATTACTTTTAGTAGAGAAATTTTAAATTTGCTATCTAATACCATTTTGAAAAAACAATGTTACGAATAGTAAGGGGGATAAAAAGATTTTACAGCAAATACCCCTTTGATAAATAAAGATGATTTACGAACTAAAAAATGGTATTAAAACTATTCATTATGCCGACTGACTTCTGACTTCCCCTCCACGGTCGGGGTTAGGGGTGGGTTGACTCCTAAAAATTTCCCTAGATATTTGTAGCAAACATTTATCAAATTGGTATAACAGATAATTCTGATATAGCGTTTTTATTTTAGATGCGGAAACTGAGTCCTCTGAAAAAGGGAATAGGGAATAGGGAATGGTAAAGGATTAAAAACAGTATTAAATTGTGAAAAATACAAGGTAATTGGTACTCAATACAGCATTTTTTTATTAGCAAAAACCTAAATTTAGATTGAAATCTGATTTTCAAACTCTATAGAAATCCCATTTAAACAGTTAAGTTATCAAGGTATTATATTTGGGGATGAGCTAGATACCAGCAAGGGTAAACTATGGATATCAAAAAATAAGCGTGGGAGTCTTAACTGATAGAAAAAAATTGAAATACTTAGAAAAAAATTAGTTCAGTAAAATCTTCTTTGCTTTGACTAATTACCCAGCAAAGACTTGACAATAGAAATCATCTCCTCAATATTTAAAGGCTTACTCAGATAAGCTACTGCACCAGCATTCAAACATCTTTCTTTATCACCTGGCATTGCCATAGCAGTTACAGCAATAACTGGTACAGACTGCCACATAGAATGATCCTTAATTCTCTTAATTAATTCTAATCCATCAACCTCTGGTAACTGAATATCCATCAAAATTAAATTAGGTAAATTTGGAGAAGTAACCAAAGGAGAATTAATCGTATCCAACATAGTTTGACCATCACTAATTAACTCAACTTCATAGCCCTCTAACTCCAATACTTGAGAAATTAATAGTTGATTATAAGGTTGATCTTCAACAATTAAAATTCTAATAGACTTTTCAGTTTCTAATATTTCCTCATTAACACTATCTGAAGATACTTCAGAACTAAATTCTGATGCTGAATTAACTATTAACTCATGTCGCATTTCTGTTAATGGTAACCAAACACGAAAAGTGCTACCCTTGCTCACTTGAGAATCTAAAGAAATAGTTCCACCATGCAATTCAGCCAATCTTTTTGTCAAAGCTAAACCCAAACCCGTACCTTCATGTCTTCTAGATAAAGAAGAGTCAATCTGTTGAAAAGGTCTAAATAATATTTCCCATCTATCTTCAGGAATACCAATTCCAGAATCTTTCACCTCTAAACATAAATAAGGTGTACTAGAATTAATTGGAGAACAATCAGGTCGATAATCACCTTGAATTTGACTACCATACCCTAAACGTCCGCTCAGTTTAACTTTTCCCCCTTCTGGTGTAAACTTAATAGCATTAGAAAGTAAATTAATAATTATTTGCCTAACCCGACGCTGATCCAGATAAACAGTAGATATACGATAATCTAATTCTAGGGATAAAGCCAATCTTTTTTTATCAGCTCGTGGCTGAATCATTTTCAAACAATCTTTACAAACTTCGTGAATATTAATTAGCTCTAAACTTAGCTCTGTTTTCCCCGACTCAATCTTAGATAAATCCAGAATATCATTAATCAGTTGTAGTAGATGTTGACCGCTTTTTTGAATGAGTCGAACTTGATTAACTTGGCGATCGCTTAACGGGTCTGATATTTGTCGTTGTAATAAATCAGAGAACCCTAAAATGCTATTAAGTGGAGTTCTCAATTCGTGAGACATAGAAGCCAAAAACTCTGATTTTAACTGAGAAGAACGCTCTAATTCTTCATTAATTTGACGTAGACGTTCTTGAGATTGTGCTCTTTCTATAGCTACTCCTAGAGTACGACAAGCTGCAAAAAGCATATCTTTTTGATCTGCTTCTTGTAGTTTTTGGAGGTTACGAGATTCCAGAGTTAAAACACCAATAATTGTCCCATCTGTGGCTGGAATTGGGAAAATTCCTAGTTGACCAATAGCCGGATGGCGAAATCCTGGTATAGAATTAGGTTGATGAGCATAATCTTGAACATACATAGGTTTGCCACTTTCTACTACTTCCCACAAAAGTCCTTGACCATAAGGGATACCCTGTTTCAATAAACCTTCCATTTCAGCTACTGCTAGTTCACCATAAGTAGCAATAAATTGAGAGGTAATCTGATTAGAAATTGGCCCTGCTTGACGATTTACTCCTTCCCCATTGATAACTTTGACATCCCCAAAGGCAGCATTCATTACCTCTACGAGATAATTAAGGGCAAATTGGGCTATTTCTCTCAAGCTGTCTGAGTATTGCAGTCGTTCGTTGAGACCTAGAAGAAATCTTAATCTTCTTAATTCAGCATTGAGACTAACTTGAGACCGTTGATATATACTTACATCTCGAAAGGTTAATAGATGACCCCCATCTGATGCCAAGGTGCAGTCCACTTTCAGGCAAATACCATTAGCTTGTTCAATATATAATAATTTACTTTCTGTTTCTATCTTGAGCAGACAGTTTTGTAGTTGTTGACATTGTTCGGTTGACCAATAACCTTGAGCAACTATTTCGGCAAAGATGTTATCCCTATGGGGTTTTAATTTTAGCCACTCTGGTAATAATCCCCAAATTTCTGGCAGTTTCTGATTAAATAGAATTAAGTGATTAGAATTATCGAAGAGAGCAATACCATTATCTATTTGGTTCAGGATGAGTTCTTGCTCTTCCTTCAACCTTTGTAAATCCATTTCAAAATCATTCATGTTTTTATCTGCTTGACGTGCGGAATATGGGTTAGAAGTTAGGTAGGGGAGCCGTCGGTAGGGCGGCGTACAGGAGAAAGCAGTCATAATTAATAGGTTTGTCTCATTTTTTATGTCGTAATTTATCTTTTTCGTCAAATATAAATTTCCGATAAAATATTTTAATACTGCTTATTATTCGTAACATTCTTTTTTTTTAATGGTATTAGAAGTTATGAGTTGTGAGTCAGCTTTTAGCAATCAGGAGTCATGGCTTTTAACTATTCCTTTTTGACATTTTTATCTATTTTTTGTCTATCGACAGTTATTAAGTAGAGTAAGTTAAAACATGGGGTTGGAGATTTCCATAAAACGCCTTAAACCACTGAAATAAAAATTTTTGAGCTAATTTACAATTTGATACATAACCTACAAAATTTACCACGCTTTACTTATGAAATTACTGTTAGTAAAAGTTTTCAGCTAGTACAATTTCACTCTTGATTTTCAATAGATTACTTTTGAATGTATAAATTATGTTAAAATGATGCAATCGGAGTAATATCAAATCGTAATTTATTAACTACAAAGTTTAATTATTAATTTACTCAATTTTTTTGAGAAAATGTTTGTCAAATTAAGTATTAAGAGACTTGTTTATAAACTAAATATTCAGGATTGAATAAGGCCAGGGATTGAAATTCTACTGCTTGATAGAGTATAAGTATTCATACTCCTAAAGTTATTAGGTGATAAATAGTTATGTTTTCGTCTATTCTCTATTCCCTGTTCCCTATCTCCTTTTTTATATTTAATACATTCAATCTGTTACACCTAAAAATCAACACAACTACTCTATGTTTTTAACTTCATTGCCGATCGAGCTATAGTAATTTTCACCCTTGGTTAGAAACAGATTTTGGATTTTTGGGAATAGGGATAGGGAATAGAGAATTAGGGAAGAGAAAAAAAATATTTTACCTCATAAACAAGAGAACCACTAGATCTTTTTTATGAATCTGGAAAAGTTCGCTTTAATTCATCAATCAAATCATCAATCTCTTCTATTGCTTGATTAACATCGATTCTGAGTGTACCTAAATCGGGCTTTTCTAGAAGTTTTACTAAAGATTCCCGCTTATTTTCAATAGTAGCTAATCTTGCTTTGATTGTCTGTGAGTCCATTGTCAATTCCTGATATACTCTAGTTAATACAGTATTTTAGTTTAACTCATTGACATCCTCATCTCGATTAAGGAAAAATATTCTAACAGGAGATTCCAAAAACTTCAAACTAAAATATCAGGGCACGGCGGTGATTTTATATCACTTTTATCCCGATCATTAGGGACAACCAGACAGTGTTAAAGGGATCATAGACCGTTATTTTTTCAAGCTTCGACTTACTTGAAGATTTATCATCCTATATAGCAAGTCAACAAAGCTAATTTTCAGGTGATAAATATATATTCATTGATACAAAATTTGATACCGACTTTTCCTGTCTCGTTAATCGAATTTTAATGTGAGTCCCCAAGTCAAAGATCGGATGTTTGCATCTCTAATTATCAATAGTCTCTGATTCTTGAAAAAAAATATTCTATATAATATAAATGTCTAAGTTAGACCCAGATCAGGAAGCTACAAGTGTTAGTAAAGACATATTAAAGCGCATTAACTCTCTGAAAAAAGAAAATGAAAGATTGTATAATATTTTAGCAATAGATGTTTGGGCATTAGCCAAGACTATGGATGAATTTCAGCCTGGATTTTGGGCAGCTTTTATGAAAAATCGAGATAAAGCTTTAAAAAAATTTATGGCTGATACAATTAAAAATAAGCAAAAAGATGATAGCCTTCCCCCTTTTCTGCGTTAATTTAACTTCAAAAACCTACCCATTTACCAAAAATATATAGCAGTACGAAATTGTTGGTAAAAAATTCTCAAATAGATACAAAATTTGAACTTATTACCCCCTTTTCCCTGTCTTTACCGAATTATTAATTATTAATAATTGATAATTAAATAATTCATGCCTTGAAGCCTCCCCTTGGATAGGGGAAAAAGCGGTCGGAAAGCGGAGCAGTCCGTAGGATGGGATGGCGACGTCTCCCGCTCTTAACAGAGCCGCTGCGCTTTTCATGTCGGCGACAGCCGAAACGCCATATCCAATCGACCAAGAGAAAAGAAATAATATTTCCTTATATTCAATTCCGTAACGGTTAAAACCCGAGGTAATTATC
>NZ_JBNHEP010000095.1:0-39648 GCF_050015995.1 Dapis brunnea BLCC-M229
ATAGAGAGATAATTAACGCTTGACACTATATATAGTGTCCTTGCGTAAGTCCTGTATTAATTATTAATTATTAATTATTGAAACATCTAGCCACTTAGCATCTTTGAAGTTGAGTGGTGTGAGACTATTTGAGAACTAGGTCCGACGCTTTTGCCTTCACATTCGCTCTAATACCATGTATGAAAAAAGAATGTTAGGAATAATAACCACTATAGCGTTACGCATTAAGGTTAGGACATTTATAAATTCTGAAACCCTTTGAAACTTACTGTTCCCTATTCCCTAGGGCTATACCATTCATATTTTACATAAAATTGGCTTTGTTGCACAAAGAGAATTTATGATCTGAAAAAATATATCAAACCTATTCATTATGACTCCTGTACGGGGGATTTCCTATGGAATGCTTCGCAACTGCAAATCAGCTCTACGACTCCTGACTCCTAAAAAATACCAGAACTATTTGTAGCAAACACTTATCAAATTGGTATAATGCCATGTTAGATACAATGATGGTGCATTAAAGCTTTGACCTAACGTACCCTATAAGATCGGCGATCGCACAGCAAGAATTTTTTTTGCCCTTGAATAGACATAAGCAGCAAAATGGTTTTGAGCAAAACAAATACACACTCAATTACATAAAGGATAGTCCAGAGCAACAATCAAATAAGCCTCAACTTGCCTACAATCGTTGCAGCAGAGATACTGAAAATAAACTCCTGACGGATTTGCTTCCACAAAAACTGGTAAAGATTCATTATCTTTACCTAAATACTGATTAGTAAGACTACTTTTTAAGCAGCGATCGGCTCTTCCCACATAAAGCATTGAAAATGGTTTCAGCTTTTTCGGATCGTCTCGATAACGAACTAGGTAAACTCCAGGAAGAGAATCTGGCATCCGATGGATATCGCTGGGATGGAAGTGAAACAGAGGACTCCATCCTAGTGCTTCTAGAGGTCTTCCTAAGATTTCCTGGATTGACAAAGATTCAGGGCGTTGATGATTGTCCATAATCCTAAACAGATCGATACTTCAGAGAAAGATTATAGCAGCTACGAATGATCCCAATCTCGCTTAATTCCCTTGCGTTGATTGAGAAACCGATCGATAGCCATTGCTGCTATACAGCCATCTGCTGCTGCAACCACTGCCTGCTGAAAAGGTGTATTCCGAATATCGCCAATCGCCCAAACTCCGTCTACATTGGTTGCCATCATTTCATCGACTTTAACACCGCCGTTTTCGCTATATGCGATCTGATTACCAATATAGTCTGTAATCGGTCTCGACCCACTTTGGTAGACAAAAACCCCCTCGACTGGCAAGGAAGTCGTTTCCGATTCTCCTCTAGTTTTCATCAAAATACTCGTGACCCCTGACTCATTGCCCTCAATCGAAGTCAGGCGAGTAAAATTCCAATGCTTTACATTTGGCTGACTCAGCAATACCTGAACATGATCGTCTTCCTCCTGTGGTTCTTTATTTGTCAACCAGTGAACAGTAGATGCGAATTTAGTGAGGAACTGAGCTTCTTCGACTGCCTCTGGATTAAGTCCATAAACGGCGACCTCTTTTTGACGATAAAATGCACCATCGCAAGTGGCACAGTAGCTTACACCCCGACCTAAAAATTCTGATTCGCCTTTAAGGGAAGATGTACGACCCATGGCGCCTGTAGCTAGGACAAGCGATCGCCCTACAAATGTTCCTTCTGGAGTATAAACCTTCTTGGATGACCCTTCTACATCAATACCAAACACCTGTGCTCGTTGATATGTAGTTCCGAAAGAGATAGCCTGCTCTCGCATCTCATCTAGTAACGCACTCCCGCTAATATCACCTGCTACTCCCGGATAGTTGGCAATTTTATGGGTAATCGCGAGTGCCCCCACTGCTGGATTCTTGTCGAGAATCACTGTCTTTAAATCTGCACGAGAAGTATACAGGGCACAGCTACAGCCCGCTGGACCACCGCCAATGATAACCACATCAAATTCATAAGTTTCCAAAATCTATAGTCCTCGAAAATAATAGTTCTGAGATTGATTAAAGTATATCTTAATGATACCCCCAGTCGATGAAAATAAATATTGTAGTGGTAGTGTACTACCGGCAATCAACTACTCAAGTAAAATCTCTAAACTGCCACAGAAAAATACCTTTGATTAAGGTAAAATGTTAGTTGAGTAGATGTCTAAAATATTAATGGCGATTCGCGAATTGCCCCTACCACCAAAATATTACAACCGATTAGAGGATTGCTATATGAACCCATCCCACTATTTTTGAAAGCCTTAAATCGAGCCAATGAAAAAATCGTGAAAAATATTAAAAATATTAAAAATTATCTTAGTGGTTTAATGGTATAGACTCATCAATCACCCTGATAGAAATACTTTAAATAAATTTCTACTGCTGTAAAATAACTGCAACTTCTGGCAAAGATAATAACTTTCCATACAAAATATTAGCAATAAATTTATTGCCAGATACAGAATAATGCCATTTATCACCACCCAAAAAAGCTTTTCCTCGTTGTTCATTTGGGATTTTATCTCTAAATTCGGGAATTAAATCAATATAGATTATGTTTCGTTTCTGTAATTCTACCTGTAAATATTGTCGCCAAAAATTAGAGTCATTCTTATAATAGTCCGAACGACTGGGTAAATAAACCACAACTAACTTACTATTTTTCTCTTGATTTATTGCTGCCAAATCCTCAAATATTTTCATAGCTATAGCAGGAGTTTGAACAACATATTTATTGTTTGGTTTAAAATTTTGAGGAAATAATTTTTGCAATATAAAGAAAAGGCTTAATTTTTGAATATGCCTACTGCCTCGTGTAATTTTTTTAAATAAAAAAGAGGGTCTAGGAACAGGAAAATTATGATTAACTAACTCCCCATTTTCTAAATACAATAATGGTTTACCATGACCCACAAAACTTGCAATCTGCATCCGCACAAAATCATTAGTAATAAAAGCAAATATCTGAATGTTATGCTCAAATTTAGTACCATCACGTTTGTACCATAAATAAGCTTGGTCAACACCATATCCTCCTTGACCCATATTAATAGTTTGCAAACGCTGATTTATAGATGTTAATAATTGACACCATGTTTGATGGTTACTAACACCCCATCCCATTGTGAAAGAATCCCCAGAACAAATTATCCTAACTTTATTAGGGGGAATATTAATAGTAAAATCTTCGTTATTTCTGAATGATTGAGAATTTGTCCGAAAATATATCCCCTCACCATACATATTTGGAATATCCACATTAGGAATATTCACCCATCCTAATAATTCATCATATTGAGCGTAAAGATGTGCGGGATTTGGTTGAATTTTGCTGATTCTATAAAACATCAATAAGATACTAGATAGACCTTCAACTAAACTCAATATTGCCACAATTAAAATCAAATTAATCGAAACAATTTTGATAATTTTTTTTGTCTGATGTAAACTAATATTTATCATAAATATTAGACTTTTGGATATAAATAAATATGTTCATTAATTGATTTCGTAAGCATTCAGCACTCAGTTATCAGCTCTCAGCTTCATTACCTTTAAAAGAGGAAAAAGCAAAAGCAATCAAGAGGCTTCAAAGAATTAAAAGTATAGTCATTTTAGTTGAGATTGAGACCAAAGTTTCTTGCTGTTAAAGGGTTTCAGCTAAAAAACTGTTTAATTCTTATTTAAAATGACTATATATATAAAAGTCTACATAGATAAAAGTCTATCGAACTACATTGTTCATTAAAGAGCTGAGAGCTGAATACTTACGCCATTTCTCCTAACTACTCCCTACTCCCTACTCCCTACTCCCTAATCTTGTAAAATAACTCCAACTTCGGGCAAAGACAACAACTTCTCATACAAAATATTAGCAAAAAATTCATTGCCAAATACAGAATAATGCCCATCACCTCCCAAGAATGCTGTTTCTACTTTTTCATTAGGCATTCTCTTTCTAAATTCAGCAATTAGATCGATATAGATTATGTTGCGTTTCTCTAACTCTACCTGTAGATATTGTCGCCAAAAATCAGATTCATTGCCATAATAGTCAGAACGAATAGGCAAATAAACCACGACTAACTTACTATTTTTTTCTTGATTTATTTCCGCCAACTCCTCAAATATATTCATAGCTATAGCAGGAGTTTGAGCAACATATTGATTATAAGTTTCCAGCTTTCTCGGAAACCATGTTTGCCATAGACCTAAAAATCTTAACTCTTGAATATATCTGCTACCTTGTGTAATTTTTGGAACTAAAAAAGAACCTCTAGGCACAGGAAAATTATGATTAACTAACTCCCCATTTTCTAAAGACAATAATGGTTTCCCATAACCCAAAGACTTTGCACGCTGCATCCGCACAAAATCATCAGTAATAAAAGCAAATATTTGAATATGATGCTCAAACTTACTACCATCACGTTTGTACCATAAATAAGCTTGGTCAACACCATATCCTCCTTGACCCATATTAATAGTTTGCAAACGCTGATTTATAGATGTTAATAATTGACACCATGTTTGATGGTTACTAACACCCCATCCCATTGTGAAAGAATCCCCAGAACAAATTATCCTAACTTTATTAGGGGGAATATTAATAGTAAAATCTTCGTTATTTCTGAATGATTGAGAATTTGTCCGAAAATATATCCCCTCACCATACATATTTGGAAGATCGGCATTAGGAATATTCACCCATCCTAATAGTTCATCATATTGAGTGTGGCGTATTTCACTCATTGGTTGAACTTTACTAATTTTATCAAACAGCAATAATATACTAGATAGACCTTCAACCAAACTTAATATAGCTACTAATAAAAGGAGATTAATTAAACTGACTTTGATAATTTTTCTGCTCTGCATAAATCCCATATTATTAATAAGTTTTGCAATTAGGTAGATAAGCTGTTCCTAATTTAAACTACTTACAGCATATTCAAGATTAATGTAGTACAACTGACCAAAAAATAAGCTCTCAAACCTCCCTCTTTAAGCTATGCATGATAAACATCTTTCTTAACATAAAACGTAGACAAAAAAGAGAAGTTATGTATAAGTCATTTGAAAGGCTTTTTTCTCAGAAAAGTGTATTGAATTAGACATAAAGAAGTGAGAAATGCAGACAAAATTCTTACCGAATTATTAATTAATTATTAATAATTAATTCGCGCCTTGAAGCCTCCCCTTGGATAGGGGAAAAAGCGGTCGTTTGCGGAGCATGACCTTAGGATGGGATGGCGAGGTTTCCCGAAGAGTGCAGAGCCGCTGCCTCTTTCAGAGGAGCTAACGCTAACGCTTTTCATGTCGCGCAGCGAAACGCCATATCAAATCGACCAAGAGAAAAGTGCTCTTGAATTTCCCAATATTCAATTCCGTAACGGTTTTAAGCTTCTTGTAATTATCAATTATCAATTATCAATTATCAATTAATGAATCCCCTACTCCCTAAAACCTAACTACTCCGATGGTAATTTTGATACTTAATTCTGGCACCAGCCCATTGTAGTTTTTCTCTGAGAGTCTGGAAAAATGAATAATTTTCCCGCAAAATAATAAACTTAGCTTGACAATCTGCCATACGCACATCCACCCTCTGTCCCGGCCAAATAGCAGTAGATAGAACTCCATCTGCCCAAAGTTTAGTAGTTAGATCGTGTTCCTGTAAAGGCCAAACGCTGACTATACAACCAGGAGGAAGAACAATAGGACGACTAGAAAGACTTAAAGGACAAATTGGAGTCACAGAAATAGAAGCCATACCAGCGTGCATAATTGGTCCATTAGCAGAAGCAGTATAGCAAGTCGAACCTGTGGGACTTGCAACAATTAATCCATCTCCTTGATATTGGTCTACAACCTCACCATCAACTTCTACTTCCAAAATAGAAGTAGGCATCCTATCAGCAGAAGCAGGTTTAATACAAAATTCATTCAACGCTAAAAAGCGATCGCTTGCTGGTTTGAGGTTTGAGCGATCGCCATTAAACACTGCTGACTGTAACATCATCCGCAGTTGTACTGCATAGCGGTCTTCAAACAACCTATCCCATACTTTCTCTGTATCCTTAAAATCTTCAAAATTCTCTGTCAAAAAGCCTAAATGTCCTCCCACATTGACTGCCAACATAGGAATACCTTCAGCTGCTAAATGTCTAGCGGCAGCTAATGCAGTACCATCTCCCCCCAAAACGACTGCCAAGTCAATCTTATGAGTGCTGGAGGCAAGAAAAACTGGATAAGGATTATCTTGTGGTCCACTTGGACCCATCAACACTTGACATCCTCTATCTTCCAACTCTCTAGCAGATTGTTCTGCGTAATGGCGACTCACATCATCTCTGGCCTTATGAGCAATAATTACTCGTTTAATATCCATAGTTAATATTTTAGATTTTAGATAGAAATTAGGATAATTCCTGCATAAGTTGTCATTGTATAGCAATAGCCAATAGGCAATATGGTTAGTATTTCTGAAAAACTGCTTTTTTCCTCTAGCATCTAGATGTTTTGATCGGATTTAGTATGGTTATAAAAAAGCTTCTTTTTGTTGGTAAGTATAATTACTAAAGTGAATTTATCCTAATCATTATCGAAAAATTAATCAGTAGCCTACACAACTGTCACAGTGATAGAAAAAAGCAAATATAGAAAAATTATTAATCTAATAGCAACTCGATCTAAAACAGCTATAATTTACATAGCTGTTGTGTACTATAATTTCTAAAAAAATTTTTTCGGTGAGAAAAAATGGGTCTGAAGCCTAGCCCTTTTAGGGTGACTTTTTATCTAATGTTGGCATAAGACCCGCGCTCTCCTGCAAGGGAGCGTCGTATGGGAATGCCAACCCATGCTATAATAATACCACTTAATGTTAGTAATAAGTCAAAAACATTGAAAGCTAGATACAAATATCGTATATATTCTAATCATATTCAAATAACTAAATTAAGTCAACTATTTGGTTGTTGTCGATTGGCATTGACTTAGGTATTTCTACATTTGCAACTTTGAGCAATGGAGATCAAATTGAAGCTCCTAAGCCACTTAAGCAAAACCTCAAAAAATTAGCCAAATTTAAACGTAAATTTGCTCACACTGAAATTGGCAGTAAACGCCGTGAAAAAGCTAGATTAAGAGTCGCCAAACTACACGGGAAAGTTAAAGATATCAGAACAGATTTCTTACACAAATTGTCTACAAATTTAGTCAAAAAATACGACACTATCGTATTAGAAGACTTGAAATAGCAGTCAGCACTCAGCTATCAGCTTTTCACGGTGTATAATGGGGGATTCAAACCCTGCACGCAAAGCGCACCACGCGCTGTTTCGCTCCTCTTGTGGGGGACTGTTACCCTTGGATCTTTAGCTGTTAACGTAGTTCCGACCCAGGAGGCTAGCTAAATGCTGTTTGCGTAGCATTCCGTAAGGAAAAGCGAGCTAGCTAGTTAAAAAGGGACGTTGTATGCAACGTCCCTACTCCTGCGTAACAAACTAATTTTGTACCTCACCATAATGGGAATTGCTATAAATCAATTTCAAACAGCTGCCCTTGTCGCGACCCTGGCAATTCACTTGCATACCAAGGGGCGAGGAATTTTCCTCCTGGCCAAGGAACTACAAGGGACGTTGTATGCAACGTCCCTACTCCTGCGTAACAAACTAATTTTGTACCTCACCATAATGGGAATTGCTATAAATCAATTTCAAACAGCTGCCCTTGTCGCGACCCTGGCAATTCACTTGCATACCAAGGGGCGAGGAATTTTCCTCCTGGCCAAGGAACTACAGATGAGCAAGCAAACAATTTGGCACTGGAATCGTATTTAGAATCAACAACGCTCACACTGGCAATATTCATCACAGGTAAAATAATCTCTCTCTCCCTTGCTTGCGTACGCGGCTCGATACAGACGACTTTACCGCTAAACCAAAATGTGAGCCAAAGACGACCCGCCCTATCTACAGCCAATCCATCAGGTACTCCTTCATTTTCATGGGCAACAAGAAGTTTGTGATGGTACTGAACATCTCTTAGAGTTGCTTCAGTTTGAGAGGAATTGAGAGCGAAGACATGAACCGCCCGTTCCAGACTATCTACAACGTAGAGCGATTGCCCATCTGGTTATATTCCCATGCCATTACCATAACCAAGTCCCCTAAAAACTTCTTGGACTTGTCCCTGAGAATTATACCGTAGCAGTGCCCCTTTTTCTCTAATTCCTGTCGCATCTTCATTGATGGTATTGAACCAGATGTGTCCGGTTGGGTTAATAACTACATCATTACAAACCAACTGTTTGCCTTGATATTCTTGGATAATCGGCACTAGCTCTTGGGTACTGAGATTCAATTCCACCAGTCCTAACTCCCCGGATAATACTACGGTTCCCGTTGCCAATACTGCAACACCATAAAACAAACCAGGTAATGGGAACCGCTGCACCTTGCAGGTTGTTAAGCACAATTGAATAAGCTGAGGATTACTATAGTCCAGGCAAAATAATTGATTACTTCTGGAATCATAGACTGGTGAGCGTCTTTCTAACAATAATGCATTGCGTAGATGCTCCCCATAAAACTGTAAGGCAGCTCGGTCAGTGCCAACAAGGTTTAGCTCTGCTAGAGGACTTGGATGATAGTAGGTATCTTTGATTTGCTCCCCTGGTTTGCAATTAAAGGTAATCAATTCTGAGCAATCAAGAGTTTGTTCAGCAAGGCTAAAATCAAACAGTGTTGAGGCGAGACCACTTTTACGAGTTGACAAATACAAGCGAATGCTGGTGCGTGTTTGTTCTACTAATGTCTGTTTGGGAATCTGGGGACAAATTCCCTGGGCTAATTTCAGAGCAGCTTTGGGTAAATTAAAGTTAAGACTCTGCTGATATAAAGCTTGACAAAAAGCGTGAAATGTGTAGTTAACTGATTCTTATGGTGAGAGCAGCTCAAATGACTGAAAATTGATTAATGGACTAAAATAATTGTGATACAAAACAGATGTTATCGGACATGATATAATACCTTTATTTGTCAATGGTTTGATATTTAGATCGGTAAGCCTAGCTATATATAAAAAAAACCTCCAACGGGAGGCTAAAAAATCATCAATTACTTCATCTTCAAAACAAAATTTTCTGGATTAAAATTGAGTCAAAATATAAAGTAAAGTGAACAAAACAATCCAGATAATATCAACAAAGTGCCAATATATTTCTGCCATTTCAATACCAACGTGCTTTTCTCCATTGTAATGACCAGCACGACGGGAACGCCATAACACACCAAGAATTAGCAATACACCAACAAAAACGTGCAGACCGTGGAAACCAGTCATCACATAAAAACAGTTGGAAAAGACATTAGTAGTTAGACCATAACCCAAAGTCATGTACTCATAAACCTGACCACCCAAGAAAATGATACCCATGATTGCTGTAACTAAATACCATAAGCGCATTCCGGAGATATCATTCTTTTTAATCGCAGTATCGCCTTTGTGAATCACAAAACTACTGGAAACCAGAATAATAGTGTTAATTGTCGGCAATAATAACTCTACCTCTGTTTCTTCAGGAGGCCAAACTCCTGCATTTGCTCGATAAATCAAATAAGCAGCAAATAACCCTCCAAACATTAAAGATTCAGAAGCGAGAAACGTTAATAATCCGAAAACTCTTAAATCCTGATGTTCTTCGTGATGGGCAACTTCTACTGATGCCGAATGAACTGAAGTATCAACTAAATTATTAGTTGTATCAATGGTTGAACCTTGCATAATCTTCTGTACCTAAAATCAACGAAATAATTTCTGAGGTTGGATAGTTGAGTAGTTATCAGCTTTGTATTAGGTTGGGTTTATACCGTTTCACTGAAGTCAGAAGTCGTAGGGGCGAATGGCCATTCGCCCGCAAAGAAGTCAGAAGTTAGATTCGATCGACTAAAAACTTTGACAGTATCATAGTTTTAGGCAATTATTTGACATTTAAAGCTTGAAACTATTTGTGACATTCTTAAAGTGAATTGGTATTAGTTGCCTCAACCCAATACAATACGAGTTATAACTTATACCTAATTTTCCCCTGGAGGATTCTGAGAATCACCAGAACCACTATATAAGGATGAAGAATCAGCTTCAGAAACAGGCACACCTGTTTCCTTTCTCGAACTTGGTGTAGAAATTAGCTTGAACCGCTCTCGAATAGCAAGAGTTTTCTTCGAGCCAAAATCATAAGGGCCATAAGTAACCACTGGTAATACTTCCCAGTTTTCGATTATGGGAGGTGAGCTAGTAGTCCATTCCAAAGATAAACCACCCCAAGGATTATCGCCAGCTTTTGGCCCATACATCCAACTCCAAATCATGTTGATCAAGAATGGAATTACAGATAAACCCAGAAGAATTGAACCATAAGTACAGATATGATTGATAGATTCAAACTTAGGGTCATACATGGCAATTCGACGAGGCATTCCTTGTAAACCCAATTCGTGCATGGGTAGGAAGGTGAGGTTAGTACCAATTAAAGTCAGGACAAAATGAACCCTACCCCAGGTTTCGTTGTACATCCGACCTGTCATTTTAGGGAACCAGTGATAGATACCTGCATAGAGACCAAACACTGACCCACCAAATAAAACGTAATGGAAGTGAGCTACTACATAGTAACTATCATGGACGTGAACATCAAAGGGAGCTGTTCCCATAGTTACGCCACTTAGTCCACCCATAACGAACATTGCTAATAGACCAATGGCGAAGAGCATTCCACTGGTGAAGCGAATTTTTCCACCCCAGAGAGTAGCTACCCAACTAAAGATTTTGACTCCTGTAGGAACTGCAACGATTAAAGTAGAGATGGTGAAGAACATCCGCATCCAAGGAGGAGTTCCACTGGTGAACATATGGTGTACCCATACGAACAAACCTACTAAACAAATAGCTAGACTAGAATAGGCGATCGCCTTATAACCAAATATTGGTTTGCGAGCGTGAATGGGAATAACTTCTGAGAGAATGCCGAATATTGGCAGAATCATCAGATAAACTGCTGGGTGAGAATAGAACCAAAATAAGTGCTGGTAGATGACCACATCACCGCCCATCTCTGGTCTAAAGAAGCCGGTGCCAAAATTGATATCAAACAATAACATTACCAACCCTGCTGCTAAAACAGGAGTGGAGCATAGAGCTAAAACGGAAGTAGCAAGAATTGCCCAGCAGAATAGGGGAAGTTGATCCCATTTCATGCTAGGAACTTTCATTTTCAGGATAGTGGCGATAAAGTTCACCGAACCCATAATAGAGGAAGTTCCCACTAACACGATACTGAGAATCCATAAAGATTGTCCCGCGTTATTGGTGATAATGCTAAGTGGTGGATATGCTGTCCAACCACTTTGTGCCCCTCCTAAAGCTATACTTGCGATTAATAATGCTCCAGCAGGTGGGTTTAGCCAGAAGGCGATGGCGTTTAGGTTAGGAAACGCCATGTCTCTTGCTCCCACCATCAGGGGAACGAGATAGTTACCGAAACCACCGATAGCAGCAGGTACGATCCATAGGAAAATCATGATCGTGCCATGATTTGTCAGAAAGGAGTTGTAGACATTTGGGTCGAGAACGTCTGGGTCTGGAGTATAGAGTTCTGCTCTTAAACCCATTGCCATTAGACCACCTATCAGATAAAAGAAGAAGGCGGTAACAAGATATTGAATACCAATTACCTTATGGTCTATGTTATAGCCGAAGTAGTGATACCACTTCCAAGCTTCTGGATGTGGTTTTTCCGGTTGTGATTGAGTATCTAAAGGAATTTGTGTTTGCGTCATCTGTAATTATTTTGACAATTACGAATTATTTATTTGAGGAACAAGGGATTTGATTGATTTCGATCCCAAACTCCGCTCTACTTAAATTACCCAGTTAGACCTCGCCCGATCGGGCGGGGTTTAAATTAGTAACTCTAGAGTCTAGTTTTTTGTTTTACATTAAAGAAAACTGACATCTGTCTATAATTTATCTTCTCTACAGACTTGAAATGGGTGGGAACTTCACCTGTTTATCAATTGTCAGTTAGCTGAATGAATTTGACTTAATGTTTCGGAATTTATACCCATTTCATCAGAGTAGGGACTAAGATATTCCGACTCTGATAAATCAGCAGTGTTTACTGCTACAGCTTGATTCAATTCTTGTTGTTGAGCAAAAGTATTTTCTGCTATCCAAGCGTCGTATTCTTCTTGAGTTTCAACAATCACTTTTGTTCTCATTGCTCCGTGGTAAGCACCACAAAGTTCTGCACAATATACTGGATATTCTCCTGTTGTAGTAGCAACAAAACGCAATTGGGTATCTTTACCAGGGATAGCATCTTGCTTCAGACGGAAAGCAGGTATCCAGAAAGCGTGAATCACATCATTAGCAGAGAGGTTGATTTGAATATCCTTGTTTACAGGAATATGTAATTCTCCTGCAAAAACACCACTATCGGGGTAGTTCATCAACCAACCATATTGAATACCAGTGATATCAACTACCACATCTGCTGTTTTTCCTGCCTCTGCAGGAGTTGCTCCCAAACCATATTTGCTAGCCACTTTTTCAACTACTTCTGTTGCTTCCATTCCTTCAGCATCTGCAATTAGGGGAGCAGCTATTGCAGATCCAGGCATTTTCGCTACTTGATCGTGAGATGAGGAATGGTGATGGCTCATCATCATTGTACCACTTGGATCGAATCCACCCATCTGTCTGTATACATCTACACTATAGATGCCAAGACCAATTACAATTATGGATGGAATCGCAGTCCAAAATATTTCTAATGGTAAATTTTCTCTAAAGCTTTCACCATCGCCATCGTCTCCTTTGCGCTTACGAAATTTAATCGCACAAAAGACGATTGTGCCTTCTACCACTAGAAATAAACCTGCTGCTATAGTAAACATGATGTCAAAAAATCCATCAACCAGAGGTGCTTGTACCGAAGCTTGCTCTGGCAGAAGACCATGATTTTGACCTGCCCATACGCTAATTATGGTGACTACTATACCAACTACTAGAGTTATTACTGAGACTGGTACTTTTTCTTTTTCTTCCATTTTACTTAGGTTATTTTGCTGTTCTACTGAACTTAACCAAACTTACCCAAATTGAGGTTTGAGTTTTGCAGATTCCTGCACTACTTTACATCAAATACAAGTGCCCAGGAATCTGCAATTTAATTCTCTCCAGAGATTTAAAATGTATGGCAACTCTACCTACTTTATTTGGTTTAATTTAGGTTAAAAACTTCGCTGTTTTTAGCTACAGTTTTAACCGTTCTTAGAAACCTATAATAATCTGTAAAAATTTACAATTATCTGTTCTATTCCTGCTTCAACCTGGTAACGTCGGCGTTATCCAGTCCACAGGCTGCCACGGTCGAACTGACCGCCATAGCTAGATTTAAGTTAGCATTCAAATTATTGCCAACAGTTACTAGCACTAGCTTAGGTAGAGGAGTCTGTGACTTGTTGTCATACTCAACTATCTAGCTTAGACTAACAATTTACCTATAACTAGATAGAATTGTTACTTTTTAGAAATATTTTAGGTTTCCCCATCTTATCTATTAATTTCTCTAAGTAAAGTTTAATTTCTCTAAGTAAAGTTTATTTTTTTTTAACTATTGCACTGATAAATCACCCTAAACTCTACTTATTTCTAAGTTAAAATTAAAAATATACTCTTAAGTTTCATAGTTTACTAGTTGGAAATATGAGAAAAAGTTTATTATTAACTTTTTTGGAAATTGGTAACATATACAGCAATAAAATATGAATAAAAATTAAAATCAGAAAACTTTCTAAAGCTCAACAACTCTGCCAAAAGTATCCCTTATAGTAACAAAAATCAGACACATTTATATTTTTTTAGGTGTGATGCTTATTTCTGAGTCAATACTCAGGATTTTGTGAATTTAGGAAGATACAGATTAAAGCTAATTAAAAATATTATGGCCAACTCTGTTTTAAATAACAATAGAATTATTTACTCTCAGTCTCAAGCACGGGAACGAATTAGTGCGTTAGTATGGAAACTATGTGTAGCAACCCTAATATTGATGGCTATTGGTAGTGCTACTAGAGTGATGAATGCAGGTTTAGCCTGTCCTGACTGGCCTTTGTGTTATGGTAAGTTAGTACCAATGGCACAAATGAACCTACAAGTATTTTTAGAATGGTTCCATCGGTTAGATGCCAGTTTAATCGGTTTTGGCGCGATCGCTCTCATGGGTATGTCATGGTGGGATAGAAAAGAACTGCCGAAATGGCTACCTTGGGCATCCACTTTTGCCTTTGGTCTCATAGTTTTCCAAGGTGTACTTGGTGGGTTAACGGTTACACAACTATTACGTTTTGATATTGTCACTGCTCATCTGGGTACAGCTTTACTTTATTTTATGACTTTATTAGTCATTGGCATATCCCTAATGCCATACAAAGGTACTGGTAACGTTGGAAAGTTACCTTGGGTAGGATTAACTGCTGCTATTCTAGTTTATGTACAAAGTTTATTAGGTGGCTTAGTTGCTTCTCAATGGGCATTACATCAGTGTTTTGGAGTTACTCAACTTTGTACAGTAATGAACAGTCATATTGCTGGCGTTGTTCCCCCTACCTTAGCAACTGTAACATTAGTAGTAATGGCATGGCGCACCTCTGCCTTACATCCACTACTAAGAAAGTTAGCAAATTGGGCTGGTTTATTAGTATTAGCTCAGATAGGTTTGGGGGTTATGACCTTCCGGTTACGTCTACAAATTGAATTGTTAACCGTCTCTCACCAAGCTGTAGGAGCAGCATTACTGGGAACTTTAGTAGCATTTACTGTTATTGCTTTACGCGATCAACAAGTTGCAAATGTCTAATTGTTAATACAGATACAGTAATATACCCCTCTTTTGTGAGTTATTAGATTAGAAACGTTAGCTATCTGTAGTCAGTGATTCTCACAGAAGCATAAACTGAGCTGCCAAAACTCAAAAATATCAATTTAGGTAAGTTTAGTAGAACGGAAGCGAATAAATTTAAAATTGCCAGGTAGTTAAGTAATATCATGTCCGGATAATAAGTGATAAAGTAGTAGGGCTGAAGCCCTATCTATCCCGGGGCTAGAGCAAAACTACCAGCTTTAATTATAACTATTCAACCGGACATCATATAACTAAATTTTTCAAACTGGCTAACATCAGAAATTAACTGGCACTAATATCCGTTTTTATATTGCCCATAAATTTTAGAGCGCGGAAAGAATAACCAGTTTCAACAGAAAATTAACAAATTAAAATCCATGCAAGAAGTTATTTCTCATAGTCTTCCACGACGCCATGATAATATCCTACAGGTAATTAAAAGCTATTATCAACTCACAAAACCCCGTATTATTCTGCTGCTACTGATAACAACTGCAGCAGGAATGTGGTTGGGTGCAAAAGGAGAAGTATCTCCCCTTCTATTATTCGTGACATTAATTGGTGGAACTTTAGCTTCAGGTGCAGCTAATACTATCAACTGTATCTACGACAGCGATATTGACTATATTATGGAGCGTACTCGCTGGCGTCCTATTCCTTCTGGGAGAGTTCAACCCCGTCATGCTCTGATCTTTGCATTGACTCTGGCAGCAACATCATTTACTTTGCTCACAGTATTTGCTAATTTACTCGCAGCACTCTTGGCAATGTCTGGAATAGTTTTTTATGTTGGTATTTACACTCACTGGTTAAAACGTCACAGTGTTCAAAATATTGTAATTGGTGGTGCTGCTGGTGCTATTCCTCCTTTAGTAGGTTGGGCTGCTGTTACAGGAGAATTAAGTTGGGCAGCTTGGCTACTGTTTGCAATAATTGTTGTCTGGACTCCTCCTCATTTCTGGGCATTGGCAATTTATATTCGTGATGAATATAAAGAAGTGGGCGTTCCGATGTTACCTGTGATTGAAGGAAATGAGGAAACAGCTAGACAGATTTGGGTTTACACTCTGATTTTGATTCCTATGACGTTGTTGCTGGTTTATCCGTTACACGCAAGTGGAGTAGTTTATGCTGTGTTGGCAACTTACCTCGGTGCAATTTTCATTAAGAAAGCTTGGCAGTTGTTGAAAGATCCTTCTAATAAAGATGTGGCGCGATCGCTCTTTAAGTATTCCATTTACTACATGATGTTGTTGTGTTTAGTAATGGTTATTGACAGTTTGCCTTTTACTCATGGAATTACTACCGCTCTAGTGGATAACTTGCAGACTTTTGTTGGTAGCGCAATGGCAATGTTATCTTAGTTTTAATTAAACAATAATTAAACTAATAAAATCTTGTTTTAGGTGGGCTTTTTGCCTGCCTTTTTGTTTGACAATTTGTAGTTTGACAAATAGTAAAAATCATGGTAATGGGGAAATTCATAGAGTTGTTGGGAAATAAAAATTTAACAATGCTCAAAAGCTCACTCTATAAGGTTTTCAAGATTTGATAGTCGAAAAATGCTATAAACTTTGACTGATAAGGGTTTTAGGCATTTTTTTAGCTTAATTCCCAACAACTCTAAATATATAACTAAAACTGAATTACTAGCATCTTGACTCAAAGCTACAATATCATCATACCGAGAACGTAAAAGTATCTCAATTTCAGATGTTGTGCAATTTCCTACTCTTATCCAGATTAACTGAGGAGGAAAACCAAGTAAAATCACCAAATCATAAAAATCAGCATCTTTAGTGACAATAATATATTGATTATCGCGAGCATATTGCCAAACATCTCGATCGCTAGCTTGGTCTAATCCTAAAAAATAAAGATGACTAGAATGTGGATAAATATCAGCTAAACGCGAAACTAAACGAGGCGATAAATTATGGTCGAATAAAAGTTTTATTTGGGTACTATTAAAGTTTGTTGTTCCCGTTCAGCAGCATAGCTAAGACAAGCTCAAATATCTTGTTTTGTTAAATAAGGAAAATCTTCTAATAATTATTCATAAGTCATCCCCGCAGCTAGATAGGAAAGTACATCGTAGACAGTTATTCTCATACCTCGAATACAAGGTTTTCCACTGCGTTTTCCTGGCTCGATAGTAATAATATTTTGTTCTGACATATTTAGTTGATAGATTTAGTTGATTAAATTATTATTGTATTTCTTAATTATTTGAGTTGTAATTAAACAATATAATTTTGTTTCAGGTAGGCATTTTGTCTACCTTTTAGTTTGGGAATTTTGGGCTTGACAAATACTTAAAAATATGATATTGAGATAATTAATCAATCAAGAAAATGTCCAACATTTAGCAACCTTAAATACCTTGATATAATTGAAAATTATAGTCAACCTAAAAGTCAAAAAATTTATCTAAATTATGCCACCAACTAAATTCTTTCCTACTGAACCTGTTCCTCCAGAAAAGTTTGTCGGTAGAACATCTGAACTTTACACAATTTTTGACCAAATTAATAATCGCGGTCATGTAGCTATTGATGGTGGTTCTGGTATGGGTAAATCATCTTTACTCAACTATATAAAATCTCCTATTTTTTGGGAAGAAAAAGGATTAAATTTTTCAGAAGCTTTGATTGTTTATCACAACTGCGGCGGGTCATTTACATCAAATAGTTTTTGGCAAGAAGTGTTGAAAGAGTTAAGAAATGAAGCTGAAGATGATGGAGATTTACAGAGTAAGATTGATGATGTATTAAAAGAAGAAATAATAGAAATAAGAGACATACGTCAGATACTTAGACATATTGGGAAAAAAGATAAATTTTTATCTAAATGTTGGTAGAAGACCCGCGCTCTCCCGCAGGGGAGCATCGTATGGGAATACCAACCCATGCTATGACAAACGCAACTAATATTAGTAACAGGTCGATAAAATTGAAAGCTAGGTACAAATACCGCATCTATCCAAACCATATCCAAATAACTAAATTAAATCAATTATTTGGTTGTTGTCGGTATGTTTGGAATCAAAGTTTAGCACATTGTAATCAGTTGTATATTAATGGCATTAAAAAGCCTTCATATACTGATTTAACTAAACAATTCATAACACAAGCTAAAAGAGAATTACTTTGGTTAAAAGAGGTGGCTTCTACTCCATTACAACAGTCTCTCAAAGACTTAGAGCAAGCTTACAGAAACTTCTTTAATAGTTGTACTGGTAAAAGGAAAGGGATTAAGGCTAAACCACCTAAATTCAAGTCAAGAAGGTCAAAGCAAACGGCAAGATTTGTAGGTGCTAATTATAGGATTGGCCAAGACAAAATATATCTGCCAAAAGTAGGTAAGATAAAAATAGTTTGGTAAGCGAGAATTGCCAAACCAGCCTACATCTGTAACTATTATTAGAGATTCAGCCAATCGTTATTTTGCTAGTTTTGTAGTAGAAACTTGTGCACAACATTTGCCTAAGTCTAATAATTCAATCGGAATTGACTTAGGTATTAGCACATTTGCAACTTTAAGCAACGGCGAGAAAATTAACGCACCAAAGCCTCTGAAAAACAACCTCAAAAAGTTAGCAAAATTTCAACGTAAATTTGTCAAGACTCAGCCTGGTAGTAAACGTCGTGAAAGACGTAGATTGAAAATAGCTAGACTCCATGCCAAAATTAAGGAAATTAGAACAGACTTCCTGCACAAGCTATCAACTGATTTAGTCAAAAAATACGACACTATCGTATTAGAAGACTTAAACGTTTCCGGTATGGTTAAAAAGCGGTGCGACCCCGCGACGACGCCAGTCCCAAGGGAACGCGCACCAAGAGACCGCAAATTAGCTAAAGCAATTAGTGATTTAGGATGGAGACAATTTAGAACTTTAACAGAGGCCAAATGTGAGAAATATGGGAGAGAATTTAGAGTTATTTCTAGGTGGGAACCTACTTCCCATGCATTGTTCTCATTGTGGTTTTAAAGGAGGTAAAAAGGAATTAGATGTTAGAGCATGGACTTGTCTGAATTGTGGAACTGTACATGACCGTGATCTCAATGCTGCTATCAATATTCGTGGGTACTGTTAGTGAAACAATTGCAGAAATAACTCAACCGATAACCAAAGTTGAGGAAATTGTTGAACTTGAGACACCTTTACAACTATCACTTTTTGTTAGGGTAACTCCTCCGTAGGAGGCTGTAGTCGCGGGCGGGCAGTCCGAGACATTAAACAAGACGAGGAGCAGCCGTAAGACTCGCCGTGAAAAGCTAGCCAGCAGCAATGAGTCGTCTACCCGCCCTGAGCCAATTCAACTTCGCTTGTTTTGATGGATGGGAATCCCGCGTTGTCACGCAAGTCCAACGTCGGGAGGATGTCAATCCCAATAATTATATCGAAACTATATAAAATTAACCCAATAGATACCCAGACTATCCAACTGAGAACAAAAATAACAATAAAAACAATTAACCATCCTAATATTTGAGACCCTAGCTGACCTAATACATTATAATTATCCTGATATACTTCAGTACCTCTGAGACTCCAAAATACTGCTAGAGTACCCCAACATCCGCAAAAAAGATGAACGGGAATGGCTCCTACAGGATCGTCAATTTTTAAAGACCTTAAAAGTATGCTACCCCCAGTAACAATTCCTCCACTAACAGCACCTATGAGAATAGCAATAGGAACATCAATATAAGCAGAAGAAGCAGTTACTCCAACTAAGCCACCTAAGATACCATTAATAAGTGATGAAAGTTCGGGTTTTCCTGTTTCTGGATTATTTTCAAATATTTGAGACCATAAAGCAGTTATGGGAGTCGATAGTATGGCAACTACACCACCTGTTGCTGCAGACATTATAGTTGTGATAATTATATGACCTATATTTTGTAACTCAGATGTGGAACCACCATTAAAACCCAACCAACCTAACCAAATTATGAGACATCCAAGAGTAGCAGATGTTAAATTACTTGGATAAGTAAAATACTCTTGTTTTTCAAACTCAGGAGGCATATCTTCGGACAGTACGCTACTATATAAATCTTCATGGGGGTCATATCCAAAGCGATTCCATCTTGGTTTAAGTAGTATAGCACCTACTAAAGCAGCAGTTCCTCCCACAGTATGAATAACGGTAGACCCTGCAAAATCTACAAAATTAAATCCTTGTTTGAGCCAACCATATTCTGACCATACCCAATGACCAACAATAGGATATAGAAATCCTACCAACATAAAACTAAACCAGAAAAATGCCCAAAAACTAATCCTTTCTGCCACTGCTCCAGAAACAATAGTAGCTGCAGTGGCAGCAAATGCTAATTGAAAGAAAAATAGAGACGCTATGGAACGTTTGGGAAACTTACGCTGCAAACAAGAAAATTTTTCTTCAGGGAAACCTAGCGGATTATCATCTTTTGGCAGTAGAATAAATTGTGACTTTTGCTCGAACTGATTATATTCTGTTGTGGGAGAAAAATGCCCCAGATAACTAACTATTTTTTGGTCATTTTGATTGGAAGTTGTCGTACAAACAGGATGATCTAACCCATCACCAAACATCAAACCAAAACCAAATATCCAAAAGGCGATCGCTGCTACACAAAAAACAATTAAGTTTTTCGCCAAGACATTAATAGAATTATTGCTGCGACATAAACCCGCTTCCAACAGAGCAAAACCAGCATTCATAAAAAATACTAGAGCGCCAGCTAATAACAGCCAGATATTCTCTACTGCTGCAAAATCATTTTCCCTACCACCACCATTAGCTAAAGCTGTTTGGCAACTTATCAAAACTACGATAGTTGCCAAAAATAAACAGAGATACCTAAAACCTGAGAACCAGTTTTTATTTGTAGATTTGCCTAACATTAAACCTCCGTAAGAAAACTAACTGTTTGAATCTAGCGATCGCCTCTGACAAAAAAACGCCTTTGAAGAGCGATCGCCTTCAGTAATATCAAGTCCGGTTGAATAGTTATAATTAAAGCTGGTAGTAGGACTAAAGCCCTAAGATAGACGGGGCTAAAGCCCTACTACAAACAAATTTTTTTTATCACTTATTATCGGGACATGATATAAGACCTAATTAGACTGATTTTGAGCAGCTTGTTGGACTTGCTCCACAGTTAATTCCAACTGTTGTGCTATCTCTTCTACAGTCAAGCCAAGTTTTAACAATAGAGAAACCATTCCCAACTTAGTTAATAATCTCCCCTCTTCTATACCCTCCTGCTTAATTCCTTGATAAAGTCGAGATTTTTTAAAGTCCTCCATGCCTAACATTTCTATGACCTCCTCTGGTTCTAAATCTTGAAATTTGTATAAAATAATTGTTTTGACTAATTCTAACACTTTTTGCCGTTCAGTCTCGTCTGCTAGTTCAGCCGTTGCTTTGGCAGCTAGCATTTTTGCTTGTTGCACTGCCTTTGCTTCGTCTTCTACTATTAACTTGACTATACCTAAACCCAAGTTATCATAAGCTTCCTCCCCCAAGTCTTCCAGATAAACTCTGGTAACATTGCTGCTATTTAATAAAGCTTGATAAGATTGAGTATCTTTGGGTTCGATATCGCGGTTACGAAACACTACTAACCCTTGCCAATACTTGGTTTCTTCGTATTGATGCAAATAGAGGAATATCTCGGCAAAGTACCGACGGTAAAATGCTGTATCCTTTTGCATTTGCACTTCACCGAAATAGATGGGAGTAGTTGGCGACTCGATGTTGGGAACTAATACACCGTCTAAACGGAAAGCTGTTTGTTTAATTTCGACTGACCGAAATTTGTAAGAATTTGCGAGAGTGGGAGATTCACCAATGAGTTGAAAATAAACACCAGGCATCTCTAAGAATAGTCTGTAAAATATGCTGTCTGTTTTCATTAAAAAATTTTTTTGTCAGAGTTATAACTATATTATCGTGAATGTCTGGTTATAAAAGTTTGAGGATTTTTTTTATTTTGTCAAAAACTTAATGATTATATAGGATAAATCGCTCTTTAGATTTCAGAACTTTAACTAATTATTAGGATTTGATATCAGAGATTATATAAAATCCGCTTGAATAGTTGTCATTGCGACGATAGGAAGCAATCTCATAGGTTTAGGAAATTGCTTCCTTCCACTCCGTTCCAGTCGCAATGACTTGGGTATAGTAATTATCCGGATTTTATATTACTTCTGACTTCTAACTTCTGACTTCAGCTTGCCATCCAAACTAGAAAACTCAAAATCTGTTCAACCGGTGGCAATGGATAATCTGTTAAATCAATTGTTACTGTTGGCTCTTCTAGTTTGAGAAACCGCCAAACTGTACCGCTTGTCACTGTACCGTAGATAGTTGAAATTGGTTGTTGTTTCTGTTGATTAAAACGTTGAGCTGCTACCATTTCTGCTAAACATTCTCCGAGAGCTGGCTTCAGGTCTTCTTTTTTTGCTTCAACCAAAACCACCGCAGGCGCTCTAATAAACAATTGCTCTGGAGAACGACTAATGAGAAAATCAACATACCCAGTCAGATCGACTTCTGGTTGTACTGCGAACTCTTCACCCGAAAAAACACTAATTTTTCCTTTGAGTTGACGTTTTACTTCTAATAAAACTGGATTAATAATTCCTTCGGAACGAGCTTTTTCACTACCCACGGCGATCGCCCAAGGTATTGTTTCTTTAAGAGTATCTTTCAGTAAAGTAGTAGGGTTAATTGGGGAAACTTCCGGCACAAAGCGATCGCCTTCAATGATAGTCAGTTGAAAATCTTCTACGACTTTACTCAAAGTAAATTTACTATACGGCATAATTTTTATCGGATTTTCATTTCAGGATTTTCTAAGTAGTCATAATATCATTGATTGGTAGTTTTAGATTGGGATATAAATAAGAATAAATAGGTTCTAGTAAGTGATATTTTTGTTGTTAATCAATACCATTTAGTAAATTATTTACTCTAAAATTAGGTGATTTAGGATCACCTATAAATTGCAAATTATTCATCAAACAACTAAAGATTTTTGCCTTTCAAATTCATACAAATATTTATATTATCATAGCATTTTCTTCGCAAATTTCGCACAATATTCCTAGATATCATTGCTTTGAATTAGTTTGTTAAATACTATAGAAATCCGCCCATAGATTGTAATATTTTATCGTAGGGATTTGGTCTCCAAACCCAAGCGCAAATTGGATTTTTCAATCAAACACCTACAGTTTTTTTTCACCAATTATTTCATCTTACTATATCATTTTTTGACAAACATCAAAATTCATGGTATTAAAATTTAAAAAACTAGAGAAAATATACTGATGAAAATTGGGTTTTTAGGTACAGGTTTAATGGGTATACCAATGGCTCAAAAACTGTTAGAAGCTAATCATATCGTAACTGCTTATAATCGGACTAAATCTAAATTAGAACCTTTACAAAAAGTAGGGGTTGAAATTTCTAATTCTCCGGCAGAAGCTATTCAAAATTCAGAATGTTTAATCTTGATGTTGACTAATGCTGAAGCTCTTAAAAATGTACTTTTATCTGACAGTTCAAAAGCGGAATTATCCGGTCGCACAGTAATTCAAATGGGAACTATTTCTCCTACAGAAAGTAAGGAAATTAGAGATGAAGTTGTAGGTTGTGGCGGAGAATATTTAGAAGCTCCTGTTTTAGGCAGTATTCCACAAGTAAAATCTGGTAGTTTAATTATTATGATGGGAGCTTCGCCAGAACAATATGAAAAATGGTCTGGTTTATTAAAAATATTTAGTCCCGAACCGTTACATATTGGTGCAGTAGGTAGTGCTGCTGCAATTAAGTTAGCAATGAATCAATTAATTGGTTCTTTAACAACAGCTTTTGCTCTGAGTTTAGGATTAATAATTCGGGAAGGAATAGATGTAGATATGTTTATGCAAATTGTTCGAGATAGTGCTTTATATGCTCCAACATTTGATAAAAAATTACAACGGATGTTGGATAGAAATTACGAAAATCCTAATTTCCCAGTCAAGCATTTATTAAAGGATACAAATATATTTATTAATGCAGCAGAATCTGTAGGACTTGATGTAAGTATTCAAGAAGGAGTCCGTAAAGTTTTAGAGAAAACTATTGAATTAGGTTTATCAGATTCAGATTATTCTGCTTTGTTTTCAGCAGTTATATCATGTCCGGTTGAATAGTTATAATTAGGCTCGTAGTAGGGCTTTTAGCCCTATCTATCTTCGAGCTAAAAGCCCTACTACAAATAAAATTAAGCACTAATTCCATAACTAATAAAAGTCACAAGACGCTGCACAAGTTCATCAATATCTTCAACTAAATTATCCTCACTAAATATTTCTGATTGCTCCATTTGATTCAAAGTTCGCACTAGCATCGCAACTACTAAATCAAGTTTCCATTTTAATTCTGTGGGAGATTGATGGGGTAGCACTTTTGTTAGTATATATAGAAATCTTTGTTGACTGTTTCTAAATTCTTGCTCTGCTAGTTTCTGGACTGGGTAGGGTTCGGCACGACAACGCCCCATAAATTGTGCATGAATCCGACATTCCTCCGATCCCTGTTGAATCATCTGTAGGGGAGGGGTGACAAAAGCTGTGAAAATTTCTGGCACTGAAGGGAGGTTATTTGATTCTTCTAGAATTGTCAGTTGTCGTAGTTGTTCTTCGACAATGGGTTGTGCTACTCGTCGGACTACTGCACTAAATAGTTCTTCTTTGGAGCCAAAGTGATAATGAATGGCGGCCAAATTCACATCCGCTTCCCGAATTATGGCCCTTAGTGAAGTTCCGGCAAAGCCTAGAGAGGCAAATAGTTTCTCGGCAGCATTGAGAATTTGCTCCTTTGTATCAATAGTTGAGTTTTTACCCATTCAATCCTGTGTTTGTTTTCCAGAATACGCAGCTTTATTTGATTTAATCATCAATCAGCTACCCTTGCAATTATTTTAAACGTATGTTTTAATTGTAGTAAATCAAACGACTGTTTTAAATGTCCACTTTTACTCTAAATCGTATCATGTCTGGTTGAACAGTTATAAATAATTAGACAGGAGGCAACCCACCCCTAACCCCTCCCAGGAGGGGAAGACAGGAGACAGGAGATAGGGAAAAAAGTGTTTTCATCACGCTCTTATCCGGACATAGTATTACCCAAAATCTGGCCATCTATTAGGTGAAGTCAGTAGGGGCGAATGGTTATTCGCCCCTACATTCTTGCTGTAACTAAATTTGAGAATGTCCTAATAGTAATGGTGACTACTATCTATATAGTTAAGCTAGGGAGTATTTATTAAAAAAATATTAAATCTTGAAAAATCTGTAACTAATAGCAAAGGTAGGGGTTTAGTGACCAAACTCCGGACAGAGGACTCAGTATATTTCAGCCCTTTTTTAGATTTATTCAACAAATAATCTTTAAACTACAAACCAATGACAGAGCAAAAATTGTTAGACTCTAAATCTGATGAAACAAATGGTAGAGTAGAAATTTTAACTGATGAGATAGAAACTTTACCAATCCAATCTGAGGTATCCAACTTTAAACCGAAAGGGAAAGAAAAGAAATTGATTGGGGTTAGCCTCCTAGTAATTATTTTAGCAATAACTTTTGGCAGTCTAAAATTTCTCCAGAATCAAAAGATTTCTGCTAAACCAACCTCAGAAAGTTCTCTTCCGAATATCCTATCTGTTCAAGCTATCCCCATAAAATTAGTCAACTCCTACTCAGTTTCTCAAAGTTATACAGGAATTGTAGAAGCAAAAAGAACCAGCGAACTTGGTTTCGAGCAATCGGGTTTACTTAAATCTATATATATAGAAGAAGGAGAAAAAGTAGCCAAGGGAAAAATTATCGCCCAACTGGACACCAGTCAAACAAAAGCCCAACGAGCAGTATTAATAGCTCAGAAAGAAAGAGCGATCGCCAACCTCAAAGAACTACAAACCGGACCGAGGGTAGAAGTTATTGCCGCGACTCGTGCATCATTAGCTCAAGAACAAGCCAAATTACAAGAATTGCAAACGGGACCGAGGATAGAAGTTATTGCAGCAACTCGTGCATCCCTAGCTCAAGAACAAGCCAAATTACAAGAGTTGCAAACGGGACCCAGGGTAGAAGTTATTGCAGCGACTCGTGCATCCCTAGCTCAAGAACAAGCTAGATTACAAGAACTGCAAACGGGACCAAGGATAGAAGATATTGAAGCAGCGCGTTCGGCATTATTAGACTTAGAGGAACAAGTAGAATTAGCTGAAATTCGAGAAAAAAGACGTGAAGGACTTTATAAAGAAGGAGCAATTTCTCAAGAACAGCTTGATGAAGCTTCTACCGAGACTGATACTCTCAATGCCAGACTTGAGAGAGCGCGGAGTGAATTAGAAAAACTACAAACAGGAACTCGCTCGGAACAAATAGAAGCTCAAAAAGCTAGAGTTGGTCAGGTGCAAAGTCAGTTAGACGAACTTATTGCCGGAACTCGCTCCGAACAAATAGAAGCTCAACGAGCTAGGGTGCGTCAGGTACAAAGTCAGTTAGATGAACTTATTGCCGGAACTCGCATCGAACAGATAGAAGCTCAACGAGCTAGGGTGCGTCAGGTACAAAGTCAGTTAGATGAACTTATTGCCGGAACTCGCATCGAACAGATAGAAGCTCAAAAAGCAGAAGTAAAACGTTTTGAAGCACAAATTTCTGAAATTGATGTTGTTTTGAGAAAAAGTATTATTTATGCTCCTTTTTCTGGCACTGTTTCAGTCCGTCATTTAGATGAGGGAGTAGTCGTTAACGTTAATACTGGTCAGAGTGTTGTGCGTTTAGTCGAGGGTGGTGACAGGAAAGTTCGGGTTGGGGTGCCGCCAACTCAAGCTAGTCGTTTGAGAATAGGTAGTGTGGAGGAAGTAAGGGTGGGAGAGAAAACCTATAGTGCCAAAGTGCTGTCTATTTTACCAGAGGTAGATTCTACGACTCGGACTCAAAGTGTGATTTTGGCACTACCTCAAGCTGTTGCTCCGGGTACTGTTGTTCGTTTGGAACTTAATGAGATTGAAAATATGGAGGGATATTGGTTGCCGACTTCTGCTTTGGTTTGGGGAGAGCGGGGGTTGTTGGCTTGTTTTGCTCTGGTTTCTCCCGATAAGTCAGATTTGGATTTACCTCTGGGAACTTATCAGACTGAAAAAAGAATGGTTGAGGTTTTGCATACGGAGGGAGAGCGGAGTTTAGTGCGGGGAGTATTGCAACCGGGAGATTTGGTTGTGACAACTGGGACTAATCAATTAGTTCCTGGGCAGTTTGTGAAGTCAGAAGTTAGAACTCAGAAGTCAAATTAATTCAAAATTATAATTTCTGCCTAAAGTCAGAGGCTTGAAATCAGGAAAATATTTTTGATTTTTTCGTTCTAAAGAATGAGGCTTGAATCCTTAATTAAACAATTATTGAAATTAAGGAATAAACCAAAATTTTTGAACTTTGAATTTTTAATTTTGAATTCAAAAAATAGTCGGGAGTAATCCATGACTGAGTTTGAGTATTTAGGAATCTTCTAAGCTTTACCTTGCCTGTTATAATATTAAATTTAAAAACGTTTTATAGCAGGATTAACAATTAGTGGAAAAAATCCTGCAAAAATTTATTGGTAATACTATTTCACTAAATGCCTATTATACATAAAGCTAGCATCCTATAAATCTACAGGAAAATATATGTGACATATCTAAGGTAAAATGGTATAAGCATAGTAGTTAATTAGGGCTGATTATGACAAAGCAATATTCTCTAGGATTCATTAGTCACTCTCAATTTGAGAAAGAGATGCGCTCGCCAATATGGTGGGAACATTTAACAACAGAAAAACAAAATCATCCCTTAATTAAGGAATACATTTTTGAACAGGAATTTGGGTCTCATACATTCCTAGAATCAGCAGATACTCATTTGATTGGATTAGGTTGTAAGGTCTTAGATAGAATTAGTCTACTTAACTTGAGTGATATAGTTGTTTCTCTCAAGCCAAAAGATGAATGGGAATATATGCGACCGGGGAGTACATTAATCGGTTGGTTTAATCATCTTCCACTTTCTCCTAAAAATTTGACAAATATTACAAATATAAAGTTTTTAGACCTTGAATATCTAAATACCCACGCTGAAGGAAGACAGCAAAAAATACTCTACAGGAATGCTTATGTTGCTGGCGAATGTGGGGTTGCTCAAACCCTTGCAGAGCTACAAAAGCTCGATCCTTCTTCTCCAGCCATTGCCCAATCAGGACGACTAGCAGTAGTTCTTGGTTATGGTAATATGGGCAGAGGTGCTACTGCAGAGTTGCTTTCACAAGGTGTTGAAAGGGTTGTAGTTTTCACTCAGCGTCAGCCTATTGTTGTTGAGGATAAGTTGGCAGGAGTTGAATACCGACAGATGGAATATAGTTTGGGTAATACTTATGAACTGTTTTCTGAAGGCTCAAAGCAACCCTTAATAGATGGCATTTTGGCTGAAGCAGACATTATCGTTAACACAACGATTCCTTCTCAGATTCAAGAAAAATGGATATTTGTTCCTGAAAATAGCTTCCATCAGCTAAAAGCAAACATGGCATTTATTGATCCCGTGCATAAATGTGGTCATGGAGCTGATTTTACTCATGTTACTGAACTTGAAGAACCAGTTAAGCTCATCCGTAAAGCAAATCATTCTATATGGTACAACGGCTGTAATGCTATGCCAAGCTACCGCCCAGCTTATGCTTCTTATACTATTTCCCAAGGTCTACTCGATCATTTAGATAGTCTATTGGAAGCCGTTGCAGGAGACAGAAAAGTTTTTTCTATGAGTAAATCAGTAGTTAGTGATTAATATGGAATTTTTAGCCCAGTACAAGAATTTTATTAACAATTCAATTACTGTTAAAACTCAGACATTTTTTACATCCTATTCTGGAAAAATTTGTCTGTTATTGTTAGGATTAATTGCCGTTTCATTTTCATCCATTTTCATTCACTTGGGAGAACAGGATCTCAACCCAAGTTCGGTAGTTTTCAGTCGATTTTGGATTACAACAGTTCTTTACGGAGGATGGATTGGATTTAAACATTTTCGTGATTCTGACCAAGAGCTAGATCCTGAAAATAGTATCTATTCAACTGAGCAACTTGGTCAAAATTCATTGACTCAAAATTTTACCTGGAGTCGGGATATCATAATCATAGGAATTTTCCTCGGATTTTGTTTTTGTGCTAATCAAGTAATCTGGTCTTGGTCTTTAGAGCATACGAGTATTGCCAACTCTACAATTTTGCACAACTTGACTCCAATATTTACTGCCTTGGGGGCATACCTATTTCTGAATCAACGCTTCGACAACCAATTTATATTCGGGATGTTGCTTGCTATCATGGGAGCAATTAGTATAGAAGTCGCAGATTTAAGTTTTGGGTTTGACCGATTTGAAGGTGATATAGCAGCCCTAATTTCTGCTCTTTTTTACAGTGGGTATCTACTAGCGATCGAGAAGTTGCGGGATAAGCTAGATATCATCAGCATTGTTTTCGGATGTTGTTTTATTGGTTGTATTCTGATTTTCCCCTTACTTCTGATTCACGGAGATACTCTGTTTCCCCATACTCTTAGTGCTTGGTTATCTGTCATTGCTCTGGCAGTTGTTTGTCAGGGAGTAGGCCAAGCTTTGATCGCTTATTGTCTCAAGACAGTTTCTTCAGGAATTGTTGCTTTATTGCATTTATTATGCCCATGTTTTACTGCAATTGAAGCATGGCTGATTTTTAATCAGAGTTTGAGCATTGAGAATTTACTAGGATTTACTACTATCCTAATAGGGTTGTATATTGGACTTTCAAGTAGTGCTGCTAGAAAGTAACAATAATATGATATAGCAATATTTACCAACGCCAAAAATTATCCTATCTATCTATATTTTCCTGCCACTGTAGTATTGATTTTAACCTAGAAAAATGACTAAAAAATAAGGTCTCAAACCTCTTACTTTAGGGGGAGATACTGATTGATAACTGATAACTGAAATGACTACTAGCGTGTCTAGGCTAAAATTGTGGATAAAAAAACCTAATATCATGTTCGGATAATCACTTATAATAAAGTTTTTGCTTGTATTATAGCTCTCAGCCCGAACTGTAGATAGGGCTCTTGCCCTACTACGAACTTTAATTCTAATAACTATTTAACCGAACATAATATAACCCCCTAACCCCCTTCCTATCCCCCCTTGCCCCCCTTTGAAAGGGGGGAGGAGGGAAGGGGGAATTTCTCCCCTCTCCTTGCAGGAGAGGGGCTGGGGGAGAGGTCTTAATTTTTTAAACTTACCCACAAAATAAATCTAGACGCGCTACTACTTTATTTTAATTGATAACTAAAATGACTACCTTATTTTATCGAAACTTCCGATTATTAATACTGGCAATACTAATAATTGTCGTCTGGGGAACATCATCCTTTTTCACATTACCACGACTCGAAGACCCAGAATTAACTTCCCGCCTTGCAGTCATCACAACTTTTTGGCCGGGAGCTGATGCGGAACGAGTAGAAACATTAATTACAGAAAAAATAGAAGCAGAATTATCTGAAATTGAAGAAATTAAAAACTATGATTCAACTTCGAGAGCGGGAACTTCAATTATTCAGATTGAATTATTAGATTCAGTAGAAGCAATAAACGCTGATACAATTTGGTTAAGAATTAGAGAGCAATTAAATCAAGTTGATGCCCAATTACCTGCTGGTACAAGTAAACCACGATTAGAAGAACTTGAAGTTAAAGCTTATGCTATGATTACTGCTTTAACTTGGGAACAAGATACTGAACCTAATTATGCAATTCTTACCCGTTTATCTGAATTGTTGAAAGATGAATTATTAGCATTACCAGGAACAGAAAAAGTTGCCGAAATTGGTAATCCTCAAGAAGAAATAGTAGTAGAAATTGATGCTGCTCAGTTAGCTAGTATTGGTATCACACCCCAACAATTATCAGCACAAATTCAACAAAGTGATGCTAAGGTTTCTTCCGGTCTATTTCGCGGTCAAAATAATGATTTACTCCTGGAAGTTGATTCAGATTTAGATTCCTTGGAGCGGATTAGAAATATTCCAATTAGTTTTAGTAACCAAGGGCAATTTACTCGACTTAGTGACATTGCTGAAGTCAGAAAAACAATTGCTGAACCACCGAATGAACTGGCATTAATTAATGGTCGTCCTGCTTCTACTTTAGCTGCATTCGTAGAATCAGATTATCAAATAGACTCATGGGCAAGATCGGCAGAAGCAGTGATAGAGAAATTCCGTAAAGAACTTGGTCAAGGTCTGAAACTTGAGATTATTTTTAATCAAAGTAATTATATTGAAACCCGCTTAAAAAGTCTGATTTTAAATCTATTAATGAGTGGAATACTGGTATTTGGGATTACAGTATTTTTAATGGGTTGGAAATCTGCTATTGTTGTGGGTTTGGCATTGCCTTTATCTAGTTGTATGGTTTTGGGGATGATGAAGTTTCTGAATGTTCATCTAAATCAAATGTCAATAACTGGATTAATTGTAGCTTTAGGATTATTGATTGATACAGCAATTATTGTTGTTGATGAAGTTACTAAAAATATGGTTTCAGGACTGGAAGCTGAAACTGCTATTAATAAAGCAATTAATCATTTATTTTTGCCATTAACAGCATCAACCTTAACTACAGCTCTAGCGTTTTTACCAATTGTTTTAATGCCTGGAACTGGTGGGGAATTTGTTGGTGGGATTGGTATTAGTGTGATTTTGGCTGTTATTTCCTCTTTATTATTTTCTCTAACCATAGGTTCTGGTTTAGCAGGTAAACTATACAATAGATATCATCATCATTCCCATAATTTTCAACAAAAATGGTGGCAAACAGGTTTTACAAATTCTTATTTAGCTGAACTTTACCAAATTACTCTACGAAGTATATTTAGCACTCCCTGGTTAGGAATATTATTAGGTTTAACTTTACCAATAATTGGTTTGATTCAAGTCGGAAATCTCCCCAAACAATTCTTTCCTCCAGTAGATAGAGACCAACTACAAATAGAATTAGAATTACCGGCTTTAAGCTCTATTGAAAAAACAAAAAATACAGCTACAGAAATCAGAAAATTAATCTTAAAAAATCCAGAAATAGAAGAATTACAATGGTTTTTAGGACGTAGTTCTCCTCGGTATTTCTATAATATAACGTCAGGTAGACAAGCTGCAAATTATGCTCAAGGATTTTTACAGTTAAATTCAATTGCTAAGTCAGAATTAGTTAATAAACTACAAGCAGAAGTTGATACTGCATTTCCTGAAACTCAAATTTTGATTAGAAAATTAGAACAAGGACCTCCTTTTGATGCACCAGTAGCAATGAGAATTTATGGTCCTAACTTAAAGCGTCTACAAGAATTAGGAGAACAAGCAAGAAGTCTTTTAGTTCAAGTCCCTAATTTAACTCACACCCGCGACACTTTAAGCGAAATTAGACCCCAATTACAATTACAAGTGAATGAGGAAGAAGTTCGTTTAGCAGGATTAGATCGTGCCTCTCTTTCCCAACAATTAGAAACCTCATTGGAGGGAAATTTAGGAGGTTCAATAATTGAAGATACTGAGGAATTACCAGTGCGGGTGCGAGTGTCGAACGCTAAACGGGGAGATGTTAGCAAAATTACATCTCTAGACTTACAACCCACTAACTCTAGTCTAAATCAAAACCGATTTAGTGCAACTGATACAATACCCCTATCAGCTTTAGCAGAATTAGAATTACAGCCAGAATTTTCAGTTATTAGAAGACGTAATGGGAGACGAGTAAATTTAATTCAAGGTTTTATTGCTGCTGGGGTGTTACCTTCTGAAGTTTTGCAGGGGTGGCAACAACGGTTAAATGATTCAAACTTTGAGTTACCATCCGGGTATTGGTTGGAAGTTGCTGGAGAGTCCGAACAACAAGGTAATTCTGAAGCAAATTTGTTTTCTACACTGCCTCTTGTATTTTTGTTAGCAACTTCAATTTTAGTGTTATCCTTGAATTCCTTCCGAGCAACTGCCATTATTGGAATAGTTGCTATTTCTGCCATTGGTTTAGGATTTTTCAGTTTATGGTTATTTGGCTATCCCTTCGGTTTTATGAGTCTGATCGGAACATTTGGTTTGGTGGGAGTTGCCATTAATGACTCAGTAGTAGTTTTAGCTGCCATCCTGGAAGACCCCGAAGCATCCACAGGCAACCGACGAGCTATTCGCCAAGTCGTCATGGGTTCCACTCGTCATGTAGTTGCTACAACTTTAACCACAATGATAGGGTTTGTTCCTTTGTTAGTACAAGGTGGTAGCTTTTGGCCACCTCTAGCTGTAGCGATCGCTGGTGGTGTTGGTGGTTCGACTCTTGTTGCTCTCTACCTTGTTCCTTGTTGCTATTTACTTTTAGTTAATTTTGGGAGGAGTCAGGAGTCAGGAGTCAGGAGTCAGAATAAATAGTTTATATCATGTCACAACTTGATAAACCCGGTTTCTGCCTAGTCTAATAACTGTTATAATAGTCAATTACATCATCTCCGGATAATTAGTGATAAAAAAATTTTTGTTTGTAGTAGGGCTTTAGCCCGAACTATAGATAGGACTAGAGCAATACTACGAGCTTTAATTATAACTATTCAACCGGACATCATGTTACTACATATTTGCAAATCTCCAAAGAGGTAATTATGGTTGTAGAATTACAAAGACGACAGTTTACTGTCAAGGAATATCATCAAATGGCTAAAGTAGGTATTCTTAAAGAAGATGACCGAGTAGAATTAATAGCAGGAGAAATTGTTAAAATGGCACCGATCGGTATTCCTCA
Organism: Dapis brunnea BLCC-M229; assembly: GCF_050015995.1. NCBI lineage: Bacteria > Bacillati > Cyanobacteriota > Cyanophyceae > Oscillatoriales > Microcoleaceae > Dapis > Dapis brunnea. The sequence goes on from NZ_JBNHEP010000095.1 coordinate 33,926, forward strand.
TGCTGGTTTTGTCAGGCGTTTAAATGGAATTTTTAATCAACTATTATCTGGAAAAGCAATAGTTGATATTCAGAATCCTATAGACTTAAATGATGAGAGTGAACCACAACCAGATTTAACTTTGCTACGATGGCGTGATGATTATTATGCCGGAAAACATCCACAACCAGAAGATATATTTTTATTGGTGGAGGTAGCAGATTCAACTATTAAATATGACCGGGGAGTGAAAATACCTTTGTATGCTGAGAATGGAATTTCTGAGGTGTGGTTGATAGATATTAATCAAGAATTAGTAGAAGTTTACTGGGAAATTGTGGGGAATAATTATCAGCAGCAGCAGCAATTTTTTCGGGGCGGTCGCTTAATTATTCAAACTTTTGATGATGTGAGTTTAACTGTCGATCAAATATTGGGTCTGGGAAACTAATACCATGCACGAAAAAAGAATGTTACAAATAATAAGGACTATAAAAAGACTTTAGAAGAGATGTCTTTTTGACTAATAAGATAAATTATACACCAAAAATTACTAAAAAGTAAGAAGTTATTCATTCTGACTCCTGAGTTTTAACTTCCTCTCCTGGGATGAGTTAGGGGTGCGTTGACTTCTAAGAAGTACCCTAACTATTTATAACAACCACTTATCAAATTGGTATTTAGATCATTATCCTTCCACTAAGCAAGGTATGATAATAAAAATTAAACAGTTGCTCAGGAGGATATAGTCTATGACATTATTATTAGCTGGTGATATTGGCGGTACTAAAACAATACTACAACTGGTAGAAGCAAAACGAGAAGAATCAAAAGCTGCGGTGGAACTGCGAAATCTTTATGAAAATCGTTACTCCAGTCACGATTTTCCAGATTTAGTACCTATAGTAAATAAATTCCTGGAAGAAGCGAGTGAGAAGTTAGGACAGAAACAAAAACCAGAAAAAGCTTGTTTTGCCATTGCTGGACCAGTTGTTAACAACACAGTTAAATTGACTAATCTCCCTTGGATGCTAGATGCAAAATTGATGGAAAAGGAGTTAGAGATATCTCACATTAGTTTGATTAACGATTTTGAAGCAGTAGGTTATGGAATTTTGGGTTTAACCACTGATGATTTGGAGACTTTACAACCAGGGGAACCTCAAGCTGATGCTCCAATAGCTGTACTTGGTGCCGGTACAGGATTAGGACAATGTTTTTTGATTCGGGGAGCAGGGGCAATTAAAGTTTATCCTACAGAAGGAGGTCATGCTGATTTTGCCCCACGCTCGGAGTTAGAATTTCACCTATTACAATATTTGTTGGCAAAGCATAATATAGACCGAGTTTCTGTGGAAAGGGTAGTTTCGGGAATGGGAATTGTCGCAGTTTATCAGTTTTTACGCGATCGCCAATCTGCCACAGAGTCTCCAGAAATAGGTGATGTAGTCAGACAGTGGGAAAAAGAAATTGGCTCAAGTGAAATTACTGTAGATCCAGGGGCGGTTATTGGGAAAGCTGCTTTAGAAAAGAGCGATCGCTTGTGTGAGCAAACTTTGGAGATGTTTGTAGAAGCTTATGGAGCGGAAGCGGGAAATTTAGCACTGAAACTTTTACCTTATGGTGGTGTGTATGTAGCAGGAGGTATTGCTGGTAAAATTCTCCCACTTATGAAGTCAGGCAGTTTTATGGAGGCTTTTAACCGTAAGGGGCGAATGAGACCGTTATTAGAAAAAGTGCCTGTTCATATTGTATTAAATCCTCAAGTGGGATTAATTGGTGCAGCAATTCGTGCTTCTAATTTATAGGGAAGTAGGAAATTATAATATTGTTAGGACTTACGCACTACAATGTATTTTCCTCATTGCGACCGACAGGGAAGCAATCTCAAATCCTGTTTTTCCTACATCATGCGTAAGTCCTGATTGTTGTAATACCAATTTGAAAAAAGGGGATTGCACATTAAAGAATGATAATAGATTTTTAACTGTATATATATTGAGGAAAGAATTATCCAAAAATATCTACTTTCAGATTTCATCATTCCTAATTGTGCAACACCGAAAAAAGAATGTTACGAATAGTTGAGTCAGCCAAAGTAGTTTAAGTCAGATGCAAATTTACTAGAATAGATTGTTTCATAGCAAAAAATGATCGTAAAAGCTACTTATACTGAATACTCGTGAAGGAGTACAAGCCTTATTCATGTTTTTTGATCCTAACAGAGGATGGCGACGGGTGAACAACCGAGACAGTCGGACTCGAATAGATTGGGCAGAAGAAGTACGACAATTATTGGATGTGGACTACCCAAATGCTCGAAAAGTCAAGTTAGTTTGTGATCATCTCAATACCCATAATATCGCTTCTCTCTATGAAGCATTTCCGGCTCCAGAAGCCCACCGTTTAGCTCGAAGATTGGAAATTTACCATACTCCTCGCAATGGCAGTTGGTTAAATGTAGCTGAGATTGAACTAAGTATTTTATCAAAACAATGTTTAGACCGAAGAATTTGTAGCAAAGAAAAATTAGAAACAGAATTAATTGCATGGCAAACCGAACGTAACCAAACTGCCTCTAAGGTGAGCTGGCAATTTTCGAGTGATGATGCCAGAGTTAAACTTAAACATCTTTATCCGGTTTTTGAAACTGCCTAATACCCAATAATTATTACCATCAATTCAATAGCGATCGCTTGTTTTTGGCTGTCTCTTTTTAGCGTTGGCGGAGCAAGTGCGGCAGCTATATCGCTTGTTTTTGGCTGTCTCTTTTTAGCGTTGGCGGAGCAAGTGCGGCAGCTATATCGCTTGTTTTTGGTCGTCTCTTTTTAGTGTTGGCGGAGCAAGTGCGGCAGCTATATCGCTTGTTTTTGGTCGTCTCTTTTTAGCGTTGGCGGAGCAAGTGCGGCAGCTATATCGCTTGTCTTAGCAAGAGTAACTTTTAGCTGGCTATTCTAATGCACCTTTTTAGATGAAACAGTCCACTAGAAACAGTCCAAATATTTGTAGCAAAAATTTATAAAATTGTTATAAGAGCGCGTCTCGACTAATCTCCTCATCAGGGAAGGAGTATTTCTCTGGTGTCCCAGCGTGTAAGATTGAAATCTCTCTACCGTTCTACTAAACTTACCAATGGATAATTGATAATTAATCAATTCGGCTTTATTGCCTTCTATTTCAAGAGAAAAAAAGAAATTGTGATTTCCTATGGAGATACCTTTACTTATTCCCTAGTCAGCGGTACCGGAGACACGGACAATGCAGCTTTCACTATTGAGGGAGACGAACTAAAAATCAATAGTTCTCCAGACTATGAAACTCAGTCTAGTTACAATATCCGAGTACAAACTACTGATGCAAGTCTAGCTAGTTATGAAGAGGAGTTGACTATTAGTGTTAATGATATGGTCGATACTTTCCTAGGTACTGCAAGTGCAGACAATTACTCAGGAACTACAGGTGATGATATAATCTACAGCTACGGTGCAAGAGATACATTGTCTGGAGGGGATGGCAACGACACCCTAGATGGAGGTAACTTAGGGGACTACTTAACTGGAGGAGCAGGCAACGACATACTTTATGGTCGCAGAGGTAGTGACAAACTATTCGGTGACAATGGTGATGACATCCTTGATGCTAGTAATGGCGGCGATCTCTTGAATGGGGGTATAGGCAACGACACATATATTGGCGGTTCAGGCAAAGATACTTTCATCATTGGTCCAGGAATGGGTGTAGACGTAATTCAAGATTTTGAGGATGGTATAGATATAATTGAATTAGATGGAGTAGGTTTTGATGAGTTAGATATTGTCAGCAGTGGCACTTTGACTGTGATTAGTGTTACTTCTTCTGGGGAAACTTTAGCTAGTATCTCAGGTATTGATGCAAGTTTAATTACTGGGGATGATTTCATATAGTGTAGCATTATCATATCATGTCCGGTAGCATCGTTTGTGTATAGAGTTAAGTCACAATTGTAAAAAACCCTTCTGTCCTCTGCCTTCCTTCCACCAAAGTATAAGTATTCAAGCGGACATGATATCACTTATAATACTTTGACGATGTTATTTCCCATTAGTAAGTAGGGACACTTTTCTCCCCTCTCCTTGCAGGACAAGAGTTGCGGGAGAAGTAATAGAAATCAACTTTAACGTTAGGAGAATATTCTATAATTCCCAAAAAGTGTGAGGTACAAAATTTATGGGTTTTAGGGAGTAGTAATTATAGTTCTATAGGAATATAAAGAAGAAAAACAACTGTACCTCATTAGATTGGGAAACGCTATAGAAACCTATTTGGTATCTTTGTAAAGGTGCGGGTTTTTGGCAAAGGAGTCAGGAGCCTGGAGTCAGAAGTCAGGAGATCGAAAAATAGAATACGGGAAAAAGGTAAAAAAATTACCTCATATTTACCATTCCTCCATCTCCCCATCTATTTTTAAATAGATCCCAAATGGGTTCTATATACTATTCTTAAATTATTTGTGAAAAAAAACTGTAGGGGTTTAGTTTCTAAATCCCTCTTTCGCTTTGGTTTATATACCAAACCCCTACGATAAAATATTACAACCTATTTTTTAGGATTGCTACATAAGGTTAATTGTCCTATTTAAAATTAACCCAGTTCTGCCGTCATACTAATTACTGTTTCCACAGTTTTACCAGGTTCAGCTATTAATAAATGTTCCCCAGTATTCATCGCATTCCGAGGACCAGTCCAAGGTTCTAAACAATAAAAATCCTTACCTTTTACCGTCCAAAAAACTAAAGTTGAGTAATTACTATCGTAGTTAATAGTTAACTTTAAATTGCGACTTTTATCGGTCACTACTGCTGATTGTTTTGACAAATTAACAAATGCCCAATCAATTTCTTCGGCGTCAAAATCAAACACTCCAGAAAAAGTATTAACATTTGGGTCGCCTTTGAGCTTATACTCATTGGAAGGTAAATCAAATTCTAATTGACTCTTATCACTCACAGCAAAATAAGGGTGAATACCTGTAGAAAATGGCATTGGTTTTTGAGATAAATTAGTGTGAGCATATCGTAGTTCTAGAGTATTACCTCGCAATATATAGGTATAATTCAACTCAAAATTAAACGGATAAATTGCCAGAGTTTGATCATTACTGCGGAGAGTCACAGTAATACTTGCACCATTCTCGGTAGACTGTTGTGTAACTTCCCAAGGGAGGGTACGAGCAAAACCATGTTGCTTAAGTTTGTAAGTTTCTCCGTCTAGAGTATAGGTATCGTCAGGTAGGTTGCCACAGATGGGGAACAATAGAGGAATACCACCGCGCACCGAAAGAGTCGGATCGGCAAAACGTTCTTTATCCATGTAAAATATTTTTTGGTCTTGAGTGCGCCACTCAGTAACAACGCCACCTCTTTCAGGAACAACAACTACTAGAGATTGAGTAGCTTCATCGGAAAGAATGTAGGGTTGATTTTGTCCGGGATTAGTAGACATAGATAATTTTCCTTAAACAACTGCTATTAACGTCTCACAAAATTGTCTCAAAAGCTATTCATTTGCTAAAGCTCCCGGAGCTGGAGTCGCCAAATTTTCCTTCTATTACTATTGAACAATAGTCATTTCATTCCCTGAAGCTCCCGGAGTTGCCGGATGAAAATTTTCCTTTTATTACTATTGAACAATAGTCATTTCATTTCCTGAAGCTCCCGGAGCTGGAGTCGCCAAATTTTTCCTTTTATTGCCTAGAGAGAAATAGT